>JAAYNH010000041.1 GCA_012520945.1 Treponema sp.
CCCCCAAAAAAATATTTTGAAGAGATTTTCAAATCTCGATAAATATTTTTTAGTGCTTTTGCAACGAAGTGAAAAAGCACATTTA
The DNA here is from genome assembly GCA_012520945.1 of Treponema sp. Taxonomy (GTDB): domain Bacteria; phylum Spirochaetota; class Spirochaetia; order Treponematales; family Treponemataceae; genus JAAYNH01. The sequence continues at coordinate 86 of JAAYNH010000041.1, forward strand.
ATAATTAACCCCAAAAAGCTTTATGTAAAACTGTAATTACACGCTTTGATTCTTCTTCTTGACACATCATGGAAATATTTACCTTTGAAGCACCTTGACTTATCATCTGCACATTTATACCGACATTATTTAATGCTGTAAAACACGTTGACAAAATTTCAGAAGATCTATGAACGTCGCAAATTATTGTAATAATAGCTTTCTCATGATGAACTTCAACATCAGCAACATTTGAAAGATCTGCACATAAAGGAGACAAATCTTTATCTGTTTTTACTGTTGAAGAAACAGAAACTTCACTCGTTGCTACTACATCTACACTAATATCGTGTTTCAAAAATTGATTAAAGATATGTGCCATAAAACCGGAAGCTCCAAGCATACGTGTTGAACAAATATCAATAACAGAAACACCCTTTACAGCTGTTATGGCACGAACCGGTGGCGGTAAAGAACCGTGTCTTTCTACAATTAATGAACCGGGACTTTCAATATTGTATGAGTTTTTGACACGAACCGGAGTGCCGGTTTTGCGACATGGCATCATAGAACGCGGATGTAAAACCTGACTTCCAAAAAATGCTAACTCAGCTGCTTCTTCATAAGTTACAATAGGAACGGTTTTTGCGTCTTCTACAATTCGCGGATCAGTCGTCAAAATTCCATTTACATCTTTCCATGTCTGAATTTCATCTACCCTTAATGTGGCACCTAACATTGTTGCAGTTAAATCACTTCCACCTCGTCCAAGAGTCGTAATATTTCCCGCTTTATCTTTTGCAATAAATCCGGTAACAATAGGTATTTCCTGTTGTTTACCAGAAGTATAATCCTTAAAAGCGTTAGGAATTTTTGTCCACACTTCATCTAAAAGTTCGGCACTCATAAATTGACTGTCAGAAATAAAACCTGCGTCCCATGCATCATAAAACTTGGATTTGGTACCAATCGAATTTAAAAAGGCACTCATCATACGAACAGACAGTCTTTCGCCAAAAGATACAAGATAATCACGTGTACGCTTTGTTAATTCTTTAAGCATTGAAATACCGGTTAAAAGACTTATCAATTCTTCAAACAGCTCATCAACTGCCGGAATATCAATTTTTAATTCCTTTGCAGTGTCACGATGTAATTTTTCAACACCTGAAATATCAACAACACCGGTCTTTTGAGCCAATTCAGCAGCTTCAAGAAGATGGTCCGTTGTATCTCCCATTGCTGAAAGTACCACTAACGGTTTTTTTTCCGCATAAGATGTAATTATTGAAGCCACATGGTTCATTCTTTCTGCATTTGCCACAGAAGAACCGCCGAATTTCATTACAATCATAATTCTAAAATTCCTTATTTTTATAATTTATTAAAACTATAATTAACTCATATCATATTGTTAAACTATTTGCTAGTCATATTTACAACACCTGTCCAATCTTCACCAACACCTTTTTTGATTAACTCATCACATCGATCTGCAAAAACCAAAGCAGGACCATCATCAGAAAATGTATTATGTGAAAGATTAAACAATTTTTTTGCATTAACAAAATCTCTTTGTAAATATCTATCCATACCTTGATGAAAAATCTTAACCGATTCAAGTTCTTCATTCGACATTTCACTTTTTAATCCAACAATATTATATAACTGAACCGGTTGTTTTATTCCAACTACTCTAACTTTATCCAAACGACGTGCCACAAGCTTACCTTCATTTTCTCCAGAGTTTGCTAAATTCCATGTAAACTCACTTGCTAAAATCCATGAATTATATATTTTATTTACACCTTCTAAACGTGCGGCAAGATTAACATTTGTTCCCATCATCGTATAGTTTTTCTTATTTTCAGTTCCCATATTTCCAACAACCATTTCACCGGAATTTAATCCAATGCGTGTAGAAATAGGCATAACAATTTTATTTAGCACTTTATTATCACCGTTTTCATTTATTGGAGGCACATTACCGGTAATAATTGTACCGTTTTCAACCATTTTATCATTAAAAGCTTTTTCTGCTTGCTTCATGCGAACTGCAGACAAACATGCTCGCCAAGCATGGTCTTTTTGTGCAATTGGAGCACCCCAAAAACCGATAATTGCATCTCCTTCATATTTATCGATTGTGCCGTCTTTTTCTAAAATTACATCTGAAAGTAATGTTAAATATTCGTTCAAAAAATTAACTAAATATTCAGCATCAACTCGTTCTGCAATTGTAGAAAAACCGCGAATATCCGTAAAGATAGCTGTACAATCCATTGTATCACCACCTAAACGTAATTTTGACGGATCTTTAACAATTTCATCTACAACAGTTTTAGAAACGTATGTTGAAAGAGTGCTTCGCAAAAATCTTTTATCTCTTTCTGCCATCACAAAGCGTAAAATCGTAGTTATAATATAAATTAATGTCATTATTAATGTTGGAATAATCAATGGCATATAAATTCTTGGTAAAACCATTAATAAAATAGAAAGTACGGGAAAAAGAAAAATGCCTGAAATTCCAAAGATATTTTGTAATCGGTATCGTTTATTTCGCATAAAAGCAGTCATTAACAAAGCTAAAACAGATGCAATAGCAAAACCAACATACCATGGTAAAGGTACAATAAACTGGTTTTGAATAATCATATTGTAAACATTTGCGTGTGTACCGACATTAGGATATCGTTCTTCAAAAGGCATAATTCCAAGATCAGTAGAAGCTGAAGCGGTGTTACCAATTACACAAACTGCATTTTCATAACGAGATTTCATTTCTGAAAATCTTGTGTTATATAAAGCTAAGTCGCTTGCAAAATCATCGAACTTTTGTTTAACTGCTTCTTTAATTTCAATTATTTCTTGTGCGTTACCGATGTTCTTTATGGACGATAATAAAGATAAAATTTCATCAATGTAGGCAGAATCAGTTAATTCAGAGCATTCACTAAAAAAGATTTTACGTTTTTCAAAATAATCATCAAAATTATCCGCTTCACCTTTGAGTAATGCATCTTTATTCTGAGCTAAAATATCATATTCTGCTAAAAGATATTGGACAGCATCATAATAACTAAGCATTTCACCTTCAGAATTTCCCAAACGGAAACTTCCAATTAAAGTTAATTTTTCAATTAAATGTTCTTCAATTTCATCAATATCTTTTAAAAAGAAAACACTTTCATATTTAAAACTGTCAATATAACTTGTTGAAACCCAATTTATAAGCATTCGTCCATGTTCATCCAATGGAATACGAATATCGCGACGTTTTGTCTCTCCCGGAAATAAAGCATCTTTAACAATAAGACGATTTTTTGTGCGTATAATTTCACCTGCATCAAACATATCCAGCATTGGTGCAAAAATTAACTGACCAATATATTGTCCATCGTATTCTCTTAAAAGTTCAATACGACGACGACTACCATCAGAATCTATAACAACATTTGTAAATCCTGCTCCTTTTGCATTGTCCATAAGTTTTTTCAATGCCGGAGTAGCTCCGCCTTCAGCATTATGTTTAATATTGTAATGAGCATTATCTAAAGGAATACGATTATGTACATCTTTTACATTATTAAGCAAAAATCTCTCTTTAACTAAAGCTATTAAATCATCAGGTACTTTTTCTGTAACTTTAGTTGAATTTATTGTGAGCCACGTATTACCAAAATAACGAATTGCATTTGAAAAATACATATCATTATCGCGCAAAACTTTTTCTGCAGTATTTTCATAAATTTTATCAAATTCAGGGCTGAGATAAGAAGAAATTAAATCATCGGCAACTTCATTAGCATATTCAAGCGGTAAAGAGCCGTCAACTATAGCACTTGATAATTCTTTTATCATGCCGGCTATATTTTCTTTTCCTTCTGCAAAAGTTTCCGGCATTTTTTGTACAATTTTTGGGTCAATTCCTAAAGGTGCTTCTTCAATATATTCAATATCGAAAACAGCAATTTTTGCACCGAATTCTCTCATGCGAATAATTGCATCTGCCAAAATATCACGGCTCCATGGCCAAACTCCAATTCGTTCCAAAGAAGCATCATCAACATTTACTGTCATAATATCTTTGTTTTGAGGCGTTTCAGGTTTTATGTGCATCAACATATCATACACATTATGTTCTAATTTCTCAAAAACACCTAAGGAGCTTAGTATTCCGATAATCAATATAACTAATAAAGTTATCCAAAAATCAGGTTTTATAAAAGAAATTAATTTTTTTACTGTACTTTTCATGAAAAATAGTATATCATGTATTATAATATTTGCTAAGGGTATATTATGAAAAAAATCACTAATTTATTTGTAATTGCTTTTTTCACGATTAGTTTTGTATCCGCTCAATCCGCTGATGCAGTAACTAAAGCGTTAGAAGCAAAAAAAATTACTTATGGTCAAGGTGCATACTTTGTGGCAACGGCTTTATCATTAATTTCCGACGCGGATTCTGAAGAAATGGCAATTAATGCTCTCGTAAATTCAGGTTACATTGACTCAGAATACAAAGCAAACGAAATAATGCGCAATGATGATTTTAGTTTGTTATGCATGAAAGCCTGGAATATTAAAGGCGGACTTTTTTACACATTAACTAAGTCACGTCGTTATGCTTTTCGTGAATTCAAATCCTTAGGTTTTTTACCTTTTTCTGCAGATCCTTCATATGGAATTGCCGGCAGAAATGCACTTAATATAATGTCAGAATGCTCGGAATTAAAAGGAGAATCAAAATGAAATCCATAATTAAATTTATTTTTTTGACAGTTTTCATTTTTCTCTTTGCAAATGCTTTTACGCTTGACTATGGTGGTACACTTTCAAACTCAACCGGTATTAAAGGTGCTTTTAATGCACTTGAATTAGATCAAAATAACAAAGCCACATTATGGTTAAAATCTCCTTTTAATGAATCACAAAATATGTATTTTGCAGCAGAAGGTTCTTATAAATTCAGCTATACCGGTGGCAATAATAATATAATTACAAATGAATTGGAACTGGGTTTATTTAAGTTTAGCATGATTTTACCTATGGAAAACAATTCCAGAATTAGATTGGATATTGGACGCATTAGTGCCTTTGATACTACAAGCTTAATCTTTGCACAATCATCCGATGGAGCACAGTTTGCCATTTCAACTCCAAAATTCGTATGTTCTGTTTTAGCAAGCTATACAGGTCTGTTAAGTGCACATTCATACACTTATTTTGGGTACAATTATACGTATAATAACAATATTCTCTATCCTTTAGCACAAAAATTTTTCATTGTTGATGCTTTAATTAAATTACCTACACTTTTTGCAAAACAAGACTTAACTGCAGAATTTTTAGGATTTTTCAGTGGTGAAAAGGCAGTTTCAGACTATCACAGAATGTATGCAACACTCGGTTTAAACGGCGGTATTGCTAAAAATTTATTTTATATTTTTTCAACAACGTTTGGCTTTAACACCTCAAACGATCCATATAAAGGTTTTTCTAACTTATCAAATTTTGAGCTGTCTTATTATCCTTCTTTTATGTCATCATCTTTCGCATGGATAACAACATATGCATCCGGAAATTCAGATAATGGATTAAAACGATTTATGCCATTTAACAAAATAGCTCCTGATATTAGTGGACATAAAGCATACAGTGGTCTTTTCAAAACAGGTTTTATGGCAACAATTCAGCCTATAACGAATTTTTTACTTGTTGCAGCAACGGATTTATTTTTTATTTCCGATCCTGAATCCGGTACTAGCTTTGGGCTTGACGGTTTTCAATGGTCATTTAATGCACGTTGGCAAATTCTTAGCGATATTCAGCTATCATTAATTGCGGGACAGTTTTTGCCACTAATTAATAGTACTTCAGATGCAGATTTTTTTGCAACACTGAAGTTAGTTATTTCTTTTTAATTTTTGGAGGAGTGATTTATGAAACGATTTTTTTTAATTTTAGTTCTAGTTGCAATTGTATGTAATGCATTTGCATTGGAAGCAACAGTAGTTTCTGTTTCAGGAAAAGTTGAAATTCAAGACGGTGAAACATGGAAACCTTTAACAAAAGGAGCATCAATAAAAAAAGGTGCTGTTATTTCTACCGGTTTTAAATCTGAAGCTATTTTCAAAATTGGTAACTCAAATGTTACAATGAAACCACTTTCAAGACTAACACTGGAACAATTAGCTGACCTTAATGGAAATCACAAGTCACAAGTTTATTTAGATTGTGGCTCCATTAAGGCAAATGTTAAAGCTGCAGAAAATAAAAAAGTTGGTTTTACGGTAAAAAGCCCTGTTGCAACCGCTTCTGTACGTGGAACCGATTTTGATTTTAACGGAGAAAATCTAACTGTTAAAAATGGCATTGTTGCACTTTCTGCACCTCTTCCAAAGCGAATTGAAAATGATATTACCGCACCAGCAAATGATAGTGATATAAATCATGAAATGCTTTCAACAAATGGTGCAGGAAATCAACATTTTGCTACAGCAGGACAAAGCATTTCTCTCGGTCAAAATGGTATTTTTAGCAATGCACACGCAAATGCAAATGCTGCTGCAATGGCTAACACAATGACGAGTTTGAGCGACTATGAATCCGCAGTAAATTTCCTAGAAAAAAAACCTTCAGTTTCAAACTCATTTGATAACTCTCAAGTTAACACAAATAAAATGACAGGTAATATCCATTTTGACTTTATTCTAACAGGGAATGTAATTGTAGAAGGTGGTTTTGGTTCAACTTATTCAAGTTCGCCTGCACCTAGTATTAAATGATGTTTTTTATTTGATTAATTTAAAACCAGCTGTTGGAAATTTATAATTTTTTACATTTCTAACAGCTGGTTTACACTAAAGCAAAAAAGTGTTACTTTATAATTATGCTTTCAATTTTTAAACGTTTTTTTAAAAAAAAGGTTGTTCATGCCGAGTCGGATGTTTTAATTGCCGACTTTACACAAAATAATTTTAATTTATTTCCTCAACACAATGGAGACGGCTATAATACTTTTTATGATAATGGTTTTATATTAGAACTATATCGAAAAGATTTATTTGCATGGAGTGTTAGTGAAGAAAACCAATTTAAAGATTCGGTTATTGAAGCTATAATTGATTTTTCTCAAATAAATGTGTTGATTCCCGATAATTCTGAAAATTTAAATTCTCAAGAAAATGCAGGTTTTACTTCATTAGGCCTTTTGTTTCGTTATATTAATGAAGGAAACTTTTATTCTGTTTTAATTTCCGATCATGGTTTTTTTAGAATAGATACAATTTTTAACAATAATCAAATGCCTATTATTGGTTGGACTAAAATTCCTAAAATTAATGAAAATCCTAATCAAATAAATTTAAAAATTGTTGCAAACGGTACAAAGTTTTCTTTAATAATTAATAATAAGACTGCAATTAATTTTGAGGATGACACAATTCAAAGTGAAGGTTACATTGCTTTTGCCGCACAAAATTATAATATGTTTGAAAAAATACGCGGAAAATTAATTTTTTTAAGTGTTGATCCGCGTGATATTTTTATTGATGCTGCATATAGACAGTGGTCTAATATAAATGAAATTTCTGCTGACACTTGCAGAAATAATGCACATAGTTATTCTGCTGTTGGAAATTATGTGGGTGCAATGCTTGAGTTAGAAAATATTTGGAAAAAAGAAGAACCCTCAATTGATGACTTACTTTTTGGTACGAGACTTTATTTAGCAAAAAATATGTTTGACAATGCTGAAAAATTAATTTTACAAGCTTTGAAAATTGATTCTTCAAGCATATCCGTTCAGGAACAATATGCTTCTTTTTTATATTTAAGCGGTAAAAATGTTGCATTGGAAAAATATCTTTCACAAATTGATATTGAAAAATCCAGTTTACTTTTAACTTTTGCCGGACATAGTTTTTTTGCGTTAAATGATTTTGAAAAAGCACTTGACAATTATTCTAAAGCAAGTGTTTTAGAAAAAAATCAAGGTATGCATAAAATTAATTGTGCATTATGTTATGAAAAATTAAATAAAAAAGCAAAATCATTTGAGTTACGATATGAGGCGGCTCATTTATTTTTGGAACAAAAAAAATTCAATGATTTTTCTACAGAAATAGCTATATTAGAAAATTCAAAACTCACAACATCACAAATAACTCAACTAAAATTTTTAAAAGGAAAATTTTTCTTTTTACAAAATAATTTTACCGAATCAATTATTTTTATTGAAGACTTCTTGAAAGAAGCAAAAAGCAATAATAAGAATTTTTTTTCACAATCTCATTTTATGCTTTCAAAAATTTATTGTGAACAAAACAATGCTCAAAAAGCTATAGAACATGCAAAATTATCTTGTGATTTTAATGACGCATCTAGCAAAATTATTTTAAATTATGCTGAGTTGCTTTTTGCTACAAATAAATTAGATGAAGCAAAAAAAATTACACAAAAAGCGTGTGATGCAGACAATCAAAACGCTCATGCATGGAATTTACTTTGTTCCATTGAATTAAAACAAGGCAATTTAGATAATGCATTTGAAGCTGTATTCACTGCTCTTTCTATTTTACCGGAAGATTTAAGTGTCTTAAAAAATTATATTTTCATCATGCAAAAAAAAGAACGCTTTGAAGAAGCAATAGGTGTTTTAGATGCTGTTGCAAAACATAGTGGCTATGGTTCAGATTATCGTTCTCAAGCATTACATTTTGCAGGAAATTTGTTACGTGACTGTGAGAAATATGATGAAGCAGAATCTTACTACAAAGAAGCATTAACATTGACACCAAAAAATCAACAACTTTTAGTAGACTATGCCTCTTTATGTATACAAACAGATAGACTTAACGAAGCAGACTCAATTTTAAGTTCTACAATTTCTGATGATACAACTCCTAGTGAATATGTTGTTCGTTTATTAGCTTCAATTTCCGTGAAAAAAGGTGACTATTCGCGTTCAGAAGTTTTATTACGTAAAACAATTGAAATTACAGAAAGTAATAATGCAAGTTGTGGAAAATTATATTTAGATTTAGGAAACTTATATCTAGGAATTAATAAAATTGATAAAGCCGAAGAAATTTTAAATATTTTATCTGAAGACGGTTATACAGACGAATTTAATGAATTACAACTTTCAATTAATGAAAAAACAAAAGATAAAATTTCTTGTTTTAATTGTAATGAAACTTGGTTTGTTCCAAAAAATATTAGTGAGATGGGAAAATTACAATTAACTGCACAACCGCCTGATAATTTACCTGCAGGTAACTGTCCTAAATGTGGTAAAGTTTTTTGTATCGGTTGTGCAAAAAAAACATTAGATAATAATGGCAGATTCCGCTGTATGGAATGTAATGAATTTTTAAAATTACAAAATAAAAGTGTTGCATATTTACTATATCATTGGATGCGAAACGAAACAAAATAAATTTTTAGGATTTATTTATGAGTCAAACTGAAAGAATTTTATATCTAGATCGACAAATGAGAAGAAATAAAAAGATTACCGTTGAAAAAGTAGCTGAACACTTTGAAGTTTCAACCAGACAAATTAAAAGAGACATTGAATATTTGCGAGATAGATTTAATGCACCGATTATTTATGATAGACAGATAAAAGCATATCGATATGAAGATATTTTTGAAACACTTGTTTTTGCAGATCAAAAACTTATAATGTTTTATGTTGCAATGAAAAGTTTAACTGAAAGTGGTCATTATATTCCTGTATATTCAGATGAAATAATTGGTAAATTATCAAACGATGTTCCAAAAGATTATAAAAGTATTTGTAACAAAATATCATATCAACTTCCACGTAGTGACACAATTAATGCTGATTTTTTCATTGATATTTGTGATTCAATGCGCGAAAAAAAATGCTTAAAAATTACATACATAAATATAAAAGGAGAAACAAGCGAACGAATTATTGAAATTGAGCAATTAATTAATTATGATGGCAGTTGGTACATTGTTTGCTTTGATGAAAAAAGAAAAAATTTGAGAACGTTTAATATCGCAAGAATCAAAAAAACAAATTTAACAAATATTTCTTTTCAAAAACATGATGAAAATTATGAAAAAGAATTATCCCAATATTTATCTGACAGTTTTGGCATATTTAAAGGTAAAATGAAAAATATTGCCATAATTCATTTTTATGATACTGCTTCAGAAATTATTAAAACTCAAAATTGGCATCCAAATCAATTATTAAAAGTTTTTGAAAATTACACAGAATTAAGATTACCGATTGCTGATTATACGGAAGTTTTATCACGAATTATAGCATTTGGCTCAAAGTCAAAACCAATTGAACCACCTGAACTTGTTGAACTTTGGAAAAATGAAATTATAGAAATGTCAAAAAATATATAACATATATATTGTAGAAAATTTATAATTTTGATAAAATAATTTACATGATTAAGAAGCTCGAACAAATGGCACTTCGATATGCAGAAGTAAATGAACTAATTCAAGATCCTGAATTAATTAAAGATCAAAAAAAATACAAAGATATTATGCGCGAACATTCGCATCTAACTTCAATCATGGAAGCTTTTGAAGAATATAAAAATGTTTTAAATGGTATTGAAGAAGCAAAGCAAATCATTACAGAAGAAGATGACCATGACATGAAAGAAATGGCTCGTGAAGAATTAAAAGAACTTGAAGAAAGACAACCGCAGCTTGAAGATAGTATTAGAATGATGTTAATTCCACCTGATCCATTGGAAGAAAAAAATATTATTATTGAAATTCGCGGTGGAACAGGAGGAGATGAATCTTCACTCTTTGCTGCAGATCTTTTTAAAATGTATACAAGATATGCTGACATAAAAGGCTGGAAATATGAAGTGCTGGATGCTAATGAAACTGAGGTTGGCGGTTACAAAGAAATTTCTTTTTCAATAAGTGGCAAATACGTTTATGGAAGTTTACGTTATGAAAGTGGCGTTCATCGTGTTCAGCGTGTTCCTGAAACAGAAAGTCAAGGTAGAGTTCATACTAGTGCTGTAACAGTTGCAGTTTTACCGGAAGCTGAAGAATCCGAAGTTGAAATTCGCCCTGAAGATTTACGAATTGATGTTATGCGTGCAACCGGTCCCGGTGGTCAAAGTGTAAATACTACTGACTCTGCTGTTCGTTTAACTCATATACCAACAGGATTGGTAGTTATTCAACAAGATGAAAAAAGCCAAATTAAAAATAAAGCAAAAGCAATGCGTGTTTTAAGAGCTCGCCTTTTTGAATTGGAAGAGTCAAAAAGAAATGCAGAACGTGCCGCTGCTCGTAAATGTATGGTTGGTTCCGGCGACAGAAGTGAACGCATTCGTACGTATAATTTTCCTCAAAACCGTCTAACAGATCATCGCATTAATCTAACTCTTTATAAACTCGATATAATTATGCAAGGATACATTGATGAAATTATTGATGCATTATGTATTTATGCAAAAGAAGAACAGTTGAAAAATTCAACTATATAATTTATTTTTTTACAAAGCGAAAAGCACATGACTATAAAAAAAATTAGAATTAATTGCAAGGATTTCATTCAACTTGAATCTACTCCTTCGCAAAATATAAATCATCTTTTAGATTGTGATGTGCTTTTATGTTTTTTATTAAATAAAGAACGTTCCTGGCTTTTTGCACATGATGATACAACACTTACACCAAAGCAATATAATAAATTTTTAACTTTATGTAAAAAACGTTCAACAGGTTTACCTATCGCATATATTACAAAAAAAAAAGAATTTTTTGGTTATGATTTTTTTGTTAATAAAAACGTATTAATTCCAAAACCCGATACAGAAATATTAATCGAACAAGTTTTAATAGAAATTTCGCAAAACTCAAATTACTCATCTTTTGCAGACATTTGTACAGGGAGCGGTTGTATTGCTCTTTCAATATTAAATGAATTCAAAAAAATTAAACATAACAATTTTAAATTTTATGCAACAGATATCTCAAAGAAAGCACTTTTTGTTGCAAAAAAAAATGCAATGAGTTTAGCAAAAGATGAATTTAATAATAAACAAATAATTTTTTTACAAGGAGACTTATGTATTCCAATATTAAAAAAAGAAATTAATGTTGATATGATTGTAACAAATCCACCGTATGTTCCAACAAAAATTGCAAAAGAATTATTAAAAGACGGACGAAATGAACCTAGAATTGCTCTTGATGGAAAAATAAATAATGAAGATGGTTTAAAAATAATTCGTCGTCTTATTCCACAATGTTATAAATTATTAAATACAAATGGAAAACTTTTTATGGAGGTGGGTGAATATCACGCAGAAAAAGTTGCAAAAATTTTTGATAACATTGGTTTTAATAATATTGAAATTATTTATGATTATGCAGGACTACAAAGAGTGGTCAAAGCGACAAAATTATAGTATATTAAAAATATGGCAATTAACTTTGAATTAAATACTGAAATAACAGATCCACAAAAATTGCTTGATGAATTTTTTAAAACTTTTCCTTCATATTCTATAAACATTGATAAAAAAAAATTAATTGAGGACAGTTGGCAATTTTTAATTGATAAATCTAAAGACTATGAACGTGATAAAGGAACACAATTTCATTTGCATCCAATGCGTATTGCAGCAATTCTCGCCAGAAATAATTTAGACACAGAAACAATAGTTGCTTCTTTTTTACACAATATTCTATCGCTACCTAATGTTGAAGAAGAAGAACTAAAATCAAAATTTAATAAAAGCATTTTTAGAATTATTAAAGGAACGACAAAACTTAAATCATTAAAAATTCAAAACAAAACATTACAAGAAGCTGACAATATAAAAAAAATGCTTTTTGCAATGGTTGATGATATAAGAATAATTTTAGTAAAACTTGCAGATCGATTAGACCGTCTTCGAAACATAGCATTCATTGCTCCTGAAGAACAAAAATCAATTGCAAATGAAGCCATAGATATTTGGGCACCCTTAGCCGGACGATTAGGTATGTCCAATATAAAAAGTGAATTTGAAGATTTAAGTTTGAAATTTACTAATCCAGATGTTTTCCAATATTTAAAAAAAATTGTTGATATGAAAAAAATAGAACGTGCAACATATCTTGATAAAGCACAAAAAGAAATTTATAAAGCGGCAACTCGTGCCGGAATTGAAGTTACGGTAAATAGTCGTGCAAAACATTTTTATTCAATTTATAAAAAAATGAAAAAACGTAACAAGCCCACTGAAGAACTTTTTGACTTACTTGCAATTCGAATAATTTGTAAAACAGATGCAGAATGTTACACAACAGTTGGCCTTGTACATAATTTATGGAAACCATTAGAAGGTCGTTTCAAAGATTACATTGCCATGCCAAAGGCAAACGGATACCAAAGTTTACACACAACAGTTCAATGCGATGGTAAGCCACTTGAAATTCAGATTCGTACTGAACAAATGCATAATGTTGCAGAATATGGAATTGCAAGTCATTGGCTTTATAAAAAAGGTATGACGAACGATATTGTAAATATCGATAACTTAAGCATAATTAATCAGCTGAAAGAATTAAAAGAAAATCATTTGGCAGATACGAATTTTTTCAATGAAATTAAAAACGAACTTTTAGGCGACTCAATTTTTGTATTTACTCCTCAGGGAGATGTAAAAGAACTACCCAAAGGTGCAACTGCAATTGACTTTGCATATCAAATACATAGTCATATTGGTGAAAAAATAATTGGTGCAAAAGCAAATGGAAAAATTATTCCATTATCATCACCGTTAAAAAATACACAAATTATTGAAATTCTTACTAGCACAAAAGCACATCCAACAACAAATCAATTACAAATTGCAAAAACTGCAAAAGCACGTAGCAAAATTCGTAGTTGGCTTTTACAAAACATGCCGGAAAAAATAGCAGAAAAAGAAAAAGAAGATCGCCTAAAGGCAGAAAAATTAACTTTACGTTCAAGTCAATCACATCGTTCCGGTAAAGATGAGATAGAAAAACAACATCGCACTTCAACAACAAATAATTTTGATTCGGTAAAAATCAGAATTGGAGATACAAACAATTTTTTAATTACTATTGCACGATGTTGCTCTCCGGTTGTTGGTGATGAAATTGTCGGTTATGTTTCACGCGGACGAGGTATAATAGTACACAAAGCAAACTGCAGAAACTTTAGTCGCATTGCAAATATTTCTGAGCGTACAATAAATGTTATTTGGGACAAAACGCACTAAAATTTTTTATATGTTATTTGCGTCTCAGATTGCCTCTCATCAATTGTAATAATTAACCTTGAATTACTTGCAGCAAAATTTGTATTTGAAATTTCAGCAAATGTTCCATAATCAGAATAATAATTTTCATGACAATGTGCAGTAACTAAATATTCAACATTATTTTTTGAATACTCATCAATTAAAACTGCTCTTTCCATATTATTTGTTAAGACAAACATTAAATGGCCTTCTGCATAATGAGGATAATGAGTAAATATAATTTTTTTATTATCATCATTACGCAAAACTTTTTTAAAATCTTTTAATTGATTTTTTCCAAGAGTACCATTTCCTGTATCTAAAAAATATAATGATGTTTTTTCAGTTTGTAAATAATAATATGAAGTATATGGTTTAATTTTTGAAAGAAAAATACTAACACCACTGTTACATAAATCATGATTACCTAATGTAGATAAAACAGGAATATCAAATTCATCTTCAATTTGTTCAGTAAACTCAATATATTTTTCATAATCTTCGGATGTTCCCGTATCTGTTAAATCTCCATTTATTATACAAAGTGCAATTTCATTTTCTTGTGTATATGTATCAATCCAAGAAAAAAATTTTTCTTTAGCTTCAATAAAATTATATTTTCCAACGTGAGTATCATTAATAACTAAAATAGAAAAAACTTCATTAGAATTAATTTTTTCATAATTATTAATATCCAATTTAGAAATATTAACTGCACGTGTTTTAACATTATTGTCACGACTAAAAAATTCATGCATTCCAAATTTGCAACTTGAAAAAAATAAAACAATTAAAAATAAATAAACATATTTTTTAAAATACATAACTTACCCCACATTTTACACTAAAATAATCGAAAAATGCTGTCATGGAATATAAATCCGTAAATCTAGCATATAAGCCTAATGACATTTCAAATTTTGGATTGATTTTCCAAAATCCTTCAAAAAATAAAATTGCATTTAAACTAACCGGATAACGAAACATTTCATATGTTTTTAAACCTGCAAGAAGTTTCCAATCATCTAAAATTATTTTTTTAAATGCCATAGAAAATCCAAATCCTCCTTGAGGTAAATATTTTTTTCCGGGTGATAAAGAATAAATAACACAGCCTTTGTGACTTAAAGATAAATCTAAAATAAAAAATAATTTTTCTTTAGAACCAAAAACTAAATTCGCAATTCCAATTATATCATGTTCAAAACAAACATTAAATAAAAAAAGTGTATGATATATACCTGAAAATCCTAAAGTAAATTTTGGTAACGATAAAAAATAACAGGTAGATTTTAAAAGTAAATCAATATTTTTTGTAGTTGCTTGAAAAGCATAAGTATTAAAAGAATTAAATTTATTCACATTAAAAAAATTTAATTCATATTTGTGAGAAAAACCGCCTCCAACAGAAACTACTGTACCATCATAAAATGTTCCACCTTCAGTTCCTAAAACAAAGGTTAGTTTTTCTTCTTTTGCAAAAACAAAAGTGAACAAAAACAAAGTTAAAAAAATTAAAAAACTTTTTTTTAAAATAAATTTCATAGCTTCTGCCTCCTTTAATTAATTAAAAAAAATTTAATCTTTTAAATTAATTAAATTTATTATATAATGCAGTAAAAACAATAGATGATAAAAGTTTACAACGTAAATTCTAAAACATATATTTTTAATATGAATTTATATTAAATCTAACAATCCAGTTTTTTTCTATTTTTTTATTTGTATAAATTAAACATTTATGATTATGACAAACCCAATCCATTTGTGTTCCATCTTCCGGATTAATCAAAATAAAACTATCATCTTTAATTGAAAGAATGTCCGGTCCCACATATTCAATTTTCATATTTTTATAAATTTTATTCAATGGTTCAAAACTATAAAACTTATATCCTGCTTTTGGCTCAAGAAAAAATTTAGACATTTCTTTTTGTATATTTTCAATTTTTCCAATAGCATTAGGATGAAGTAAAGAAATTTCAATTTGTTTTTGTTCATAATTATTTTTAGCAAGTTCAAAAATCTTTTTTGTATCTTCATCTGTTAATACATGAGAAATGGTTCCCGCCATTTCATAATCGGAATTAGATTCTCCTCGCGTTGTTTTGTTTGCTTCACTTCTATTGAAATAAAAACCTGTTGTAAATTCTCTGTGATTAGTTTTATATAATTCATCAATATAAGGTTTAGCATCTGTTTCAGAAATTTTCCCATAAAGAGAATCTATTGCCTTTCTATATGCTCTAGTTACTAACGCACAATAATATAAACTTTTCATGCGTCCCTCTATTTTTAACGAATCAATTCCGGCATCTTTCATTGTATCTAAATGCTCAATCATACATAAATCTTTGCTGGATAAAATAGCTGTATAATCTTCACCTTCAAAAACTGGAAAAAATTCTCCTTTACGTTCTGCTTCTTCTAAAACAAGCAAACCACTTTTTGCAATATCTTTTGTACTAATATGGGATCTAAAATTCCATCTACATGAATGAGAACAAAAACCTTTATTTGCACTACGTCCTGTTAAGTATGCACTCATCAAGCAACGTCCTGAATACGCAATGCACATTGCTCCATGAGCAAATGCTTCTAATTCCATTTGCGGAACATAATCTTTTATTGCTCTAACTTCTTTTAAAGATGTTTCACGACCTAAAACTACTCGTGAAAAACCTTGGTTCATATAGAATTTTACGGCTTCTTTATTTATACAATTTGCCTGAGTACTTAAATGTAATTTTACATTTGGAAAATATTTTTTCAGAATATTAACCATACCCATATCTTGAATAATAAAAGAATCAATTGGATAGCTTTTAAAATAATCTATGTCGGATATAAATTGTTCAATGTCTGAATTATGAAAACTTATATTAAGTGCACAATAAAGTTTTTTATTTGGATGTTGTTTTTTTATTTCATTAATTTTTTTATATTCATCTTCATAAAAATTATCTGCTTTAATTCTTAGTGAAAATTTTTTTAAACCAATATAAACAGCATCAGCACCATACTCATATGCATATAAAAGTTTTTCAATATTTCCTGCCGGTGAAACTAATTCCATATATATACCTTAAAAAAATTATTCTGCTTTTATATATTTTCCTATTTTTTCAATAGCGAGATGTGCTTCAGGTAAAAATTCATCCGCCATTTGAAAAAGATGAATCATATCAGTCCAAACATCTAATTCATAGTCTATATTTGCAAGACGAAGATTTTCAGAAAAACGTAAAATCTCAGGATAAAACAATTCACTACTTCCACACTGAATATATACCGGTGGAAATTTTTGTAATACTGAAAATTCACAATAAATCGGCGACACAAGTGGATTTTGTAAATTACTTTCATATGTATAAACATCCGCTTGTCTCTTAATACAATCACTTGAAACAACTTCATCTTTTGCACGTCGAACAGAAAAAATTAATGAATCTTTCGAAATATTTACTATGGGTGAAATTAAAATAATTTGTGAAAAAGTATTTGTATTATTATTAGAAATTTCATCTTGTACTAATGCTAATGCTAAGCTGGCACCACTAGAATCTGCCACTAAAACAATTTTTTTATCTTTTTCTTTTTTTAATTCATTTAAAATTTTTTTCAGATCATCAAAACCTTTTGGAAATGGATATTCAGGTGCCAAAGAATAGTTTGGAACAATAGTTTTTGTTGATGTAGCATTTGCTAATGATGCACAAAAACCACGGTACGCTTTTGCAGAACCGCCAACAAAAGAACCTCCATGAATATAAAGCATAACTCTTTTTTTTGAACAAACATCAGGAATTAATTTTTCACATGAAACATCTGCTATTTCCGTAATTATTCGTTCTACGTTATTAGGAATGTCAACAATGCTGAAAGTATCTTCAATGATTTTTCTAAATTTAAGAGTATCAGACTTAGGCGTATAAATTAATTGCTTAATTTTTTTTACCGCAGAACGACGGTCAGTTGTTTGAATTCCCATAACCTTTATTATAGCATAAAAAAAAATTATGTGCTATACTAACGCTATTATGCCTATTAAAATTCAATCAGATTTACCTGCACGCAGTGTGCTTGAAACAGAAAACATTTTTGTAATGACAAATGAAAGAGCTTCCACACAAGACATTCGTCCTTTAAGAATTGCAATTGTTAATTTAATGCCTACAAAAATCGCAACTGAAACTCAACTTTTACGTCTTTTAGGTAATACCCCTTTGCAAATTGAAATTTCACTTGTACATATGGAAAATCATCGCTCAAAAAACACTGGACAAGATCATTTAGAAAGATTTTATATCACTTCTTCAGAGGCATTAAAAACTAAATTTGACGGAATGATTATTACAGGTGCACCTGTGGAACAACTTTCATTTGAAAATGTTGACTACTGGAATGATCTATGTGCTATCATGGATTATGCAAAAAAAAATGTATATTGCACTTTATATATTTGTTGGGGTGCTCAAGCGGCACTTTATCATTATTACGGAATTGAAAAATATAATTTAGAAAAAAAACTTTCCGGTATTTATCAGCACTATAAAACAACACCGGCAGAACCTTTGCTTCGTGGCTTTGATGATATTTTTCCGTCTCCTGTTTCTCGTTATACTTCTGTTTGTGAAAAAGATATCGAAACAAATAATAATCTTAAAATTTTAGCATCAAGTGAGGAGAGCGGTATTTTATTAATTAAATCTAAGGATAACAGACAAATTTTTATGACAGGACACTTAGAATACGACACCGAAACATTAGAATTAGAATATAGACGTGATATCGAAAAGGGACTAAATCCTCAAATGCCCATAAATTATTTTCCAAATGATGATCCTATGAGTCGCCCGCGTTCAACATGGCGTAGTCATGCACATTTGTTTTATTCAAACTGGCTTAATTATTATGTATATCAAGAGACTCCATATATAATTGACGATTTGTAAAATATTTTTACAATACATAGGTATAACTGCATCATCATACATTTTTTGAAAAACGTTTAATTTTATCTATCATAACTTGTGATGATTTCGAATCTACAATATCATTAACTATTTCATCTTTATTTAAAAATGATGCAAAAGATGACAAAAATTGTATATGAGGAGATGATGTTTTTTTAGGAGAGACAACAAGAACAAACAGCTTTGACGGTTTTTGATCTAATGAATCACAATCAATGCCTTCTTTTTTTATACCAATAGCAATACACACCGATGTTACACCGTCAGATTTTGCATGAGGTAATGCTATACCGTGTTGCATTGCAGTACTCATAGATTTTTCTCTATTCAAAACATCTTGCAAAACAAGCTCCCAATCATGAACCATACCCGAATTAGTTAGTAAAAGCACAAGCTCCTTAATAATTTCTTCTTTTGTAGAACCTTTAAGATCAGTTGTAACAGTCTTCGTATTAAGAGTTTTAATTAAAGATGTATCCACACGAACTTTACCGTCAGCCATTTGTTTCTTTAAAGCAATGGCATCAAAGTCAAGCGATAAACTTTGCAAAGATTCTATTAATTTTAATACTACCTCATATATTGATGTTTTTATAAATGCACTATCAGCTTCTGAAGTTTCAATAGTAACGATATTTTCCTGTTCTTTTATAGAAAGAACAATATCATTTTTTCGAGCCTGAGAAATACCCTCATCAATATTCATCATCTGAACATAAAAACCTTCTGCTTTTAAATCCTTAAGAAGAATATCAACAACAAGATCGGCAATTTCATCATTTTTAAAATCCCAACTAAATGAAACTGAAGTAGATGCTTTAGATTCTTTTCTGGTTCCACGACCTTTTATACTTAAAGTGGCATTAAGTAAAGGAGCGGCAAGCAATGTTGTAATAAGTGTCATCATAATTACAACACCGAATAATTGTTCATTCAGAATTCCTGCTGTTATTCCTATGCCTGCAATGATAAGTGCAACTTCACCTCGTGGAACCATACCTACTCCAATGCGAAGAGCTCCTTTAAGATTGAAACCAAGAGCGAGAGTTGGTAGACCGCAACCGATAACTTTTGCTAAAATTGCCACAATGGTATAAATGAGACCAAAAAACAGAATTTCCTTATTCATCATCTCACCAATATTTACCATCATACCCATGACACAGAAAAATATTGGTACAAAAAATTCATATAAACCGTGAATTCGTTCTTGAATAACTGCAGCAATATCTGTTTTTGAAAGAGATAAACCTGTAACATAAGCGCCGATAATCATTGCCAAACCTTGTTTTTCAAAAAAACCGGCAAGTAAAAAAGCAATTCCTAATGAACATATTGAAAAGTCATATGAATTTTTAAATATTTTCAAAAATTTTGCAATTTGCTTAGAAAAAACAAGACCTAATACGGTAAATCCAAGCCAAATTCCAAAAGATTTTCCTGCAATAAATAATATAGTTTTACCATTTATTGAACCACCTTCTGTAGAATTAAGTATGGAAACAATTCCTAGTACTACTGCTAATAAAACAATACCTAAAACATCATCAAAAACTGCAGCAGCCAGTGTTGTAACTCCTTCAGGAGTATCCATCTTTTTTTTGTCAGATAATATTCGAGCAGTAATTCCTACAGAAGTAGCAGTTGAAAGAATACCTAAAAATAAACAACGTGGATCAAAAAAAGATGTTTTTAATAAAATTACACCAACAATTGAACCAAAGGCAAAAGAAAAAATAACACCAAAAATTCCAACAATTCCACCGGTTACTGAATATTTTAAAAACATTCCTAAATCAGTTTCTATTCCTGAAGCAAATAGAAGTATAATAGATGCTACCATTGAAAATGCATAAAGCTCAGGACTAACCGCTAAAGATTCACTATAAAGCGGGAAAAGTCCATTAGGGAAACCAGGAATAGCTAGACCACCTAACGCATAAGGACCTATAATAATTCCAGCTAAAAGCTCTCCTAAAACAGATGGAATACCAATTTTTGTAACTAAAAAACCGCCTACTCTTACTGCAAACACAATAATCCCAATTTGTATAACCAAATTGGTAACAATTTCCATAATGGATTCGCCTTCCATATTAAAACCTCTTGCCATATGAAGCAATTTATAAATATGAAGTTATACTGCAAACGAACACACAGTTTTTAATTACAATATATTCTATCTTCATATTAAAATTATCTGTGATTATAATGTTTATTTTAAGTTTATGCAAGATATATAATTGACAGATATATCATTGCATCTGACAAAAATTGTATCATGTAGTATCTATGATTGGAAATATAATTTTTATTAATTTTTAGATTTTTTCTAGTTTTTGTTAGATTTTACTATTGACATTATTTTTATTAAGATGTATATTGTTATAGTCAGTTTGATGATATTGTATCGGGCGATTAGCTCAGCTGGGAGAGCACCTGGTTTACACCCAGGGTGTCGGGGGTTCGAACCCCTCATCGCCCAAAAGCGTTAGTTTTAAAAACTAACGCTTTTTTTTTATTTAAATATATTTATACATAAATTTATTTAAATAAAAAACATATAAAATATAAATAAAAATAATGTCTAAACTAAATAATAAACGTATTTTGTTTTTATTCTATAAAGAGACGGTTTTGTAATGCTAGACATGTATCATATGATTTTTTTAATAACACAGAAAAAATAGTAACAAAACATAAACTAAAATTTTTTAATAAAACAAATATATTTTTTTCAGTACCGCTTCGTACTTTTAGTGTCATAAACACTTTCTCAAAAGTTTCAAAACACATTGGAATAAATCTTAATGTTATGCAAATATAAACAGAAAATTTTAGTTTTTTAAAAAATGGAATTTTATCCAATGAAACTAAAAGTGAAAAACTACTTGTTGTTGTTAAAAATAAATTTGAAAACATTATTGTTGCAAATAATTTTAATATATAAACAAAAGATGATTTTATTTGTGAAAAATCAATAATAATATTAAAACTCGGTTCAAAGGATACATTAATTATTTTAACAAACGTAACAAAAATACTAAAATAAAAAACAAATAAAAAAAATTTTAGATCTTTTATTTTTTGTTTTATTATAAAAAAAAGCACAAGTGAAATTATTGCAAAAAAAACACTACCAAGCATTTCTAAATTTTTCGGACACATAAATAAAAAAAGAGAAATTCCACAAAGTAAAATTAACTTTAATAAAGAATTTGTTTTATGCAAAAAACTTTTTCCATGAGAATATTGAAAAATATTTATTTCCATAATAAATCCTGTATTTTTTTTGCAACGGATGATAGAGGATTTTTTATTCCCCATTTTTCTAAATTTTGTTTTAAAAAATCTTCTGTATTACCATCAAAACATATTTCGCCTTTATGCAAAACAATTCCTCTATTTGCCAGGGCTAAAATTTTTTCAATTTCATGTGTTAAAATAATTATTGTCTTACCTCTTTCTTTTAGATTTTCCAGGATCGTACAAACTTGTTTTACTCCATCATAATCAAGATTAGCAAAAGGTTCATCAAAAATTAATATATCAGTATTCATCGCTAATGTAGTTGCAATGCAAAGTCTGCGTTTTTCACCACCGGACAAAAGACGGCTAGGACTGTATTTTTTTTCAATTAAAGCAAAATCTACTAAAATATTTTCAGCAATATTTGTCATTTCTTCTTTTGAAACTTTTTTTGTTTGTTCAGAATTTTTCAAAGTAAATAAAACATCTTCTAATGGAGTTTCTCCTAAAATTTGTGTATCGGAATCCTGAAAAATAACACCAACATTTTTTGCATCAATACTTCCTGAAGTTGGTTTATTTATTTTAGCTATTAATCCCATTAAAACAGTTTTCCCGGAACCGTTTGAACCGGCTAGAACAACAAAATCATTTTTATTAATTTCTAAAGAAACATTTTTTAATGCAACAGTTCCATCAGAAAAAGTTTTTGAAACATTTTCAATATTTATTACAACTTCACTCATAAATAATTTCTCACAATTGGCTTTAATTTTTGTGTAATAAACACACTCAAAATAATTTTAAATATATTTCCGGGTATAAAAGGAAAAACACAAATAGCAAAAGATTTTGAAAAACTTGATTCGGTAATTTTCATAAATCCTAGAATGCCAAAAATAAAAAGTACAATAGTTGAAATTATCGAAGCAAATAAATATTGAACAAAAGTTTGCCAAGACATATAATTTTTATATTTAATAAATTGCTTAGATAAAAGTCCTGCAAAAAAGGATGCAAAAATATATCCAAAAAGAAAACCACAAGTTGGTGAAAAAAGTAAAATCCCAATTCCACCCTTTCCTGTAAACACAGGTAATCCAAGACTTCCCATAAATAAAAATAAAAGTACACTTAATGTGCCATAAAACGGTCCAAGTAACATACCGGAAAGAATTACAAGCATATCTTGTACCGAAATGGGTACACCAAAAAAAAGAGGTATCTGAATAAAAGAGCCAGAAGCAATTAATGCTGCAAATAAACAAACCAAAATATTTTGAATTTTCATTTTTCAATATTTTACAATATATTGAAATAAAATGCTACTTATGATAAAATAATCTAATTATGATTTATACAGATACAAGAAACAAATCGGTAAGAACCGATTTTAGAACTGCTGTCATAAATGGAATGAATGAACAAACAGGCGGACTATATATTCCATTATCTTACCCAAAGTTAGACAGTTCTTTTATAAATAAAATTCCGGAACCTTCTTTTAGAGATATTGCATTTGAAATGGCTAAACCTTATGTTGAAGGTGAAATCCCCGATGATGATTTACAAGCAATCATTATTGATTGTTATCCTTTTAATGCACAAGTTGTACCAATTGATCAAGTAACGTATATTTTAGAACTTTTTCATGGACCTACATGTGCTTTTAAAGATTTTGGTGCCCGATTTATGGCACGCACTATGTCATATTTTAATCGCAATGAAACAACCCCTCTTCACATTTTAGTTGCTACGTCCGGTGATACCGGTAGTGCAGTAGGAAGTGCATTTCACAACGTACCTGGCTTAGACGTTACAATTTTGTATCCAAAAGGAAAAATAAGTAAACTTCAAGAAAAACAACTTTCAACATTTACAGGAAATGTACGTGCTTTATGTGTTGAAGGTACGTTCGATGATTGCCAACGTTTAGTTAAGACTGCTTTTACAGATGAAGAACTTCGTCGTAAATTTCGTCTATCTAGTGCAAATTCAATTAATATTTCTCGCCTTTTACCACAATCTTTCTATTATATGTATTCATCTTTAGTAGTAAAAAACAGAGCACAAACAGATAGCAAAATTGATTCTCCCGATATTATTTGTGTTGTACCTTCAGGAAATTTCGGTAATCTTACTTCCGGATTGATTGCTCGTGAAATGGGTGCACCGATTAAAGGTTTTGTAGCAGCTACAAATGCGAACCGCACCTTTCCTGACTGGATTGCTACAGGTGAATATAAAGCACGTCCTAGTGTACAAACATATTCAAATGCTATGGACGTTGGTTCTCCAAGCAATTATGAAAGAATTACATCAATGTATTCTTTAGAACAAGTGCGTGAACTGTTTGCTTCTTATTGGTTAGATGATGAAGGTACAATTCAAGCAATTCGTGACTGTAACACTCGTACCGGTTATATTATTGATCCACATGGAGCTATTGGTTGGAAAGCTTGGGATGATATGAGAAAATCCGCTATGAGCAATTTATTAAACGGTTTTAAAAATCCAATTGATCAACCAGGACTTACTCCAAATATCCCGTCATGGGCACAAAATGTTGCAGATAAAAAAGCAGTTGGTATTATTTTAGAAACAGCACATCCGGCAAAATTCGGTGAAGTTGTTCAAACAGCTATAGGTCGTGAATCTTCTATTCCTCATAGACTAGAAAAAGTTTTGTCATTACCTGATTTATCCATTCCAATGACTAATGATTATAGTTCTTTTAAAGAATGGTTAATAAATAATTTGTAATTTTTTTAGCTGAACTTTTCATTGAATTGTTCAGCTTTTTTTATTTTTTTTTTAAGGAATATTAAAATGAAAAACAATAACATCAATAAAATTTTGATTATTGGTTCAGGTCCGATTGTGATTGGTCAAGCATGTGAATTTGACTATTCAGGAACTCAAGCATGTAAAGCATTACGCGAACAAGGTTACAAAATTGTTTTAGTAAACTCAAACCCTGCAACAATTATGACAGATCCTGTGATGGCAGATGCAACATACATTGAACCGCTTAATGTTGAACGATTAAGTCAAATTATAGAAAAAGAACGCCCTGATGCACTTTTACCTAACCTTGGTGGACAAACGGGTTTGAACATGGCTTGCGAATTAAATAAAGCCGGTGTTTTAGATAAATACGGTGTCAAAGTTATTGGAGTAAATTTAGAAGCTATTGAACGTGGAGAAGACCGTGAAATTTTTAAAGCAACTATGCAAAGTTTAGGTATTGATACACCACGCTCAGGAATCTGTCACACAGTAGAAGAAGCAGAAAAAATTGCAAGTGAAATTGGTTTTCCGTTAGTTGTTCGCCCTGCTTTTACAATGGGTGGTCAAGGTGGTGGCTTTTGCTACAATATAGAAGAACTGCGAACAATTGTTTCAAATGGATTAGATTTATCCATGACGCATCAATGTTTAATTGAAGAGTCAATTCTTGGTTGGGAAGAATTGGAAGTAGAAGTTGTTCGTGACAGTAAAAACCAGATGATTGCAATTTGTTACATTGAAAACATTGATGCAGTAGGTGTACATACAGGCGACTCTTTTTGTGCCGCACCATTTTTAACTATAAGTAAGGATTTAGAAGAAAGATTAAAAAAACTTGCTTTTAAAATTGTTGAATCTATTGGTGTTATTGGAGGAACCAACGTTCAGTTTGCACACAACAAAGAAACAGACCGTATTGTTATAATCGAAATTAATCCGCGAACATCTCGCTCATCTGCATTAGCTTCAAAAGCCACAGGTTTTCCAATTGCACTAATTTCTGCAAAACTAGCTTGTGGTATGACATTAGATGAAATCCCTTATTGGAAAAATGGCACATTGGAAAAATATACTCCAGGAGGTTCACCTGATGGAGATTATATTGTCTTAAAATTTCCACGATGGGCTTTTGAAAAATTTCCGGATGCCGAAGATTCGCTTGGCACATCAATGAAGTCTGTTGGCGAGGTAATGGCTATTGGAAAAACTTTTAAAGAAACATTTCAAAAAGCAATTCGCGGATTGGAAAATGGCAGAGCAGGTTTAGGATTTGCAAATGATTTCAATAAAAAATCCGCAGATGAACTATGTGATATGTTAAAAACACCATCAAGTGAAAGATATTTTCAACTTTATGAAGCAATTCGTAAAGGTGTATCATTAGAAAAACTAAATTCCATCACACATATTAATTTATATTTCTTAAAAGAAATGCAAGAGTTAGTTAAACTTGAAGAAAAACTTTTAAAAACAATTGCACAAATGCCTTCAGATGAACTTTTAAAACAAGCAAAAAAAGATGGATTTAGCGATAAATATTTATCTAAAATTTTAAAAATTTCTGAAAAAGATATTCGTAAAAAACGTTACGAACTTGACATAAAAGAAAGCTATCATGCAGTACCTGTAAGCGGTGTTGAAAATGCACATTATTATTATTCAACCTATAATAGCACCGACAAATCAATTGTAAGTAATAATAAAAATAAAATCATGATTCTTGGAGGCGGACCGAACAGAATTGGACAAGGAATTGAGTTTGACTATTGTTGTTGTCATGCAACCATGCAATTAAAAGAAATGGGTTATGAAACAATTATTGTAAACTGTAACCCTGAAACTGTTTCAACAGATTATGATACTTCAGATAAACTTTATTTTGAACCAATCACAACTGAGGATGTTTTACAAATTTATGAAAAAGAAAAACCGTTAGGTGTAATTGTTCAATTTGGTGGACAAACACCATTAAATATTGCACGTGAATTACAAGAAAATGGTGTCAATGTTTTAGGAACATCGATTGATTCAATTGACGCAGCTGAAGATCGTGATATTTTTCGTCATATGATGGAAAAACTGGAAATTCCGATGCCGGAAAGTGCTATGGCAGTTGATTTTTATGAGGCAAAAAACTTTGCAGATAAAATCGGCTATCCAATAATGATTCGACCCAGTTTTGTTTTGGGTGGGCGTGGAATGGAAATAATTTATGATGAAATTACATTGAAAGAATATGTAGACAAAGCAGTTGGTGTAACACCTGACAGACCTCTTTTAATTGATAGATTTTTAAAAAATGCACTCGAATGTGAAAGTGATGCTCTCAGTGATGGAATAAATGTTTTCATACCATCTGTAATGGAACACGTTGAA
This sequence comes from Treponema sp., assembly GCA_012520945.1. Classification (GTDB taxonomy): domain Bacteria; phylum Spirochaetota; class Spirochaetia; order Treponematales; family Treponemataceae; genus JAAYNH01. The sequence goes on from JAAYNH010000041.1 coordinate 27,747, forward strand.
TTAGCGGGAGTTCACTCAGGTGACTCCGCTTGTGTAATTCCTCCAATTTCAATAAGCGATGAAAATATTATTACAATAAAAAATTATACGCGTAAAATTGCCCAGTCATTAAAGGTTTGTGGTTTAATGAATATGCAATATGCAATTGAAGATAACAAAGTTTATGTTATAGAAGCAAACCCAAGGGCAAGCCGCACTGTTCCGCTTGTCTCAAAAGTATGTAATACACAAATGGCACGATTAGCAACACAACTTATGCTTGGAGAAACATTAGATAGTCTAAAATTAAAAAATAAAAATATTCCATACTATGGAAGCAAAGAAGCCGTTTTGCCTTGGTCACGTTTTCCGGGTGTTGATCCTATTCTTGGACCTGAAATGCGTTCTACAGGTGAAGTTTTAGGCATTGCAGATGACTTTGCCTTAAGTTTTTATAAATGTCAAGAAGCAGCTGGTTCAGCATTACCTCATGCTCCTGCGGCATGGGAACATAAAAAAGTTCTTATTAGTTTAAGTGATAAAGAAAGCCAAAAAGCACAAGTACTTTTCATTGGCAACACGTTAAAAAACTTAGGATTTACTTTGATTGCCACAGAAGGTACAGCAAATTTTTTTAATAAAAATTCGATTAAATGTGAATATGTTAATAAAATTGGAGGCGGACGGCCTGATGTTTTAGACATAATTATGAACAAAGAAATATGTCTCGTAATTAATACACCAAAAGCAAAACGAAACCATGCCGAAGATCGTAAAACAATACGAAAGGCTTGCTTAAAATATAAAGTGCCATACATTACAACATTGGCAGGTGCTATAGCTTCAGTTCAAGGTATTCAAAGTGTAAAACATGGTAACGGAGGAGAAGGAGGAGTTAAATCTCTTCAAGAATATCATGCAATGATCAAATGATGCAATGGTTAAATAAAATTTTACTTGACAAATCAAATTTTTATTATTATTATAAATTTGTAATCATTACAAATACTATGATTATTATTTTATTTTACAAGGGGTATTAAAATGAAACAATGGGTATGTGTTGTTTGTGGATATGTTCATACGGGAGACGAACCGCCAGATATTTGTCCAGTTTGTCATGTTACAAAGGAAAATTTTGAAGAAGTGGTAGAATAATAAATATTCTTATAAAAATGAATTAAATCATCTTTTACACAACTTATTTTTATTGATGTGTAAATTAGCGAATTTAAGTTTGTATAATGAATTATATTTTGTACAAATTATTACGTATGGATTTGTAGCCAATGAATATCTCTGATTTACTTTTATCCAATGGTATAAAACCATCTATTCAAAGGCTACAAATTTTTAATTTTTTATTTGAAAATAGAATACATCCTAGCGTTGATGAAATTTTCATTTCTCTTTGTTCCCAAATTCCAACCCTTTCAAAAACAACTGTATATAATACACTTAAAATCTTTGAAAAAAAAGGGCTTATTCAAACATTAAAAATTGAAGATGATGAATTAAGATTTGATATTGATATTTCAGACCATTATCATTTCAAATGTACAAAATGCAAAAAAATTTTTGATATTTATGATAATAATACCAATACTACTCCTACTCTACCTCATGGTTTTATCTGCAAAAAAAAGCAAATTAATATGTGGGGTTTGTGCAAAAATTGTTCAAAAAATTAAGAGAACGATGCAACAGTTCCTTCCATAATCATTGTTAATTCAATTAATTTTTCAGTACGACTTGCCATATCATCAAACATTTTTGACATTTTATTAAATTCAGCACTAACAGTTTCAATAGTTTTTGTATTGATATTTGAAATTTCCAAAGTACCTGACATAACATTATTTATACTTTGTGCAGATTTATGCATCTCATTAAAGCTATTATTATTTGTTTCAACAACTTCTTGAACTTGATTAATAGCTTCAAGCAAACTACCGGATAATATTGACAATTGTTCAGCTGCTGTACTTACAGATTGAACTTGCTCATTTACAATATCCAACATATGTTGATTAGCTTCAATTCCTTCCGTAACCGCACTACGCATATTTGTTATTAAGTTTGTAATATTTGATGTAGATTCAACCGATTTGTCTGCAAGACCACGAATTTCTTGCGAAATAACCTTAAATCCCTTACCCCATTCTCCTGCATGTGTTGACTCGACTGCGGCATTAAATGCAAGCAAATTTGTTTGTTCCGTAATTCCGTCAATGATTCCAATAATCGATTCAATATTTTCACTATAATTTTTTATTGCTTCTGTTTTTTGTGCTGATTTTTTTACTTGTTCGCCCATTATTTTTAATCCGGCAACTTGTGCTTCAAAAACACTAACCATTTGCGATAACTGATTTCCAATTTCTGTAGTTTCACGTACCGTTTTTAATTGAAATTCTTCAGCTTCAGCAGTTTTGTCAATTGATTCTGTCAAAAGTGCAACTGTTTTTGCACCATAATCAACCGATTCATTTTGTTCATTTGATCTTTCAACAACCGTGTCCAAAAAAGCAAATACATTTTTTTGCATATCATAAACTTCCGTAAATCCGCTTTTATATATATCCGAAAAATTTCTGAGTTGATTTGTACTCATTAATACCCATTCAATCATACTACGTAAACTCAGTGGTTCTGAATTGAATGTTGTAATTGCAATGCCTTGAGATGCATATTGATTTAATATAGGTACAAATTCAGCAAAACCGACAAATGAACAAATACCGTTTAATCCTTTATTCATCTCTTGTATGATTGCCATATCTGCTTCATAAGCAACTTGACGAACAGTTTTTTTCATTTGATTAAGCACTTTTACAACAACTTCACAATTCATATTTAGTAGTTCTTTTTGTGCTTTTTCAATGCCTACTTTCATCTGGCAAAATGCAGTATTCCAATCTTCACACAAAACTAAAATACGAACCGGTTTTTCGGCTCTACCCATAGGTTTTGTTCCGGAATTATGAATATCTGCCATTTTATTATGTTCACGTAAATTATCGTTCCAATAATAATTTAAATCTTCTACAGTAATGGTTTTTAACGGTTGCATAAGTCTTGGTTGTGAAGGTTTCCAACTAAAAGCAATATGATTAAAAAGATGAACAACCGAATCGTAACCTTGTGCAAATGTGCTACAAATAACAGAACCTGAAACCAATCCATTACGCATTGCAATTGCAATATTTTCATCTAAATCATGACAAATTACAAATACTTGTCCTTGTTTATTAGATTCGGACAATCCTTTTGTAACTCCAGAAACAGCAGAATTTCCTGTAATGTATACAGCATCAATTTTATCAGCTACTTTTCGAATATATTCACGAGCATTTTCTTGATTTGCATGAGCTTCAAAAGTTTCAATAATTTTAATTTTTGGAAAATCTTTTGTAATGGTATTAACAAAACTTCTGTGACGTTGTGCCATGATTAAAGCATTTAGCGATGAAGTAACTACTATAACAAGTTTACCGCCATTTTTTAATTTTTCACCGATATGTCGGGCACAAGCAATACCTTCAAACCAAGCATCCGTTCCAACATAGGCAACACGCTTTAATGGTTCGCTAGTAACTTTATTAAAAGCCCTTTTCATACCATCAATTGATTCTTGCATAATTTTTGAAACACTTAGCTTTCTAACATCTAAGCGTTGGTCTAACATTCCAAAAGAAAACTTTGTTAAAATATCAGAAACATTATTCATTTCAAGAGCTAATTCATCTTCACATTTTTTATTTTTATTTTTTTCTTTTAAATATAAAACTACAAGAAAAAACAATGCAATTAATAATAAAGCAGAGAGTAAAATAAATAAAGCTAAAAACATATATCACCTCATAAAAAAAAAGCCATATCAAAATATACAATATTTTAACATAGCTTTTTTAAAAACACAAGAATTTAGTTTTATTAGCCAAAATTTTACTAATTAATCAATAAAAAGACTATCAATTTCTGCTTTATATTTTATAGTAATTTTATGTCGCATATATTCTTGCTTACCGGAAAGTTCTTCACCAACCTTAAAACTTTCCGCAAGTAATGCAAAGCGGAAAACTTTTTCACAAGGCCTAAAACCTGTTTTAACATTTACTCTATCATCAATTTCTTTACGAATTAAATCTTTTATAAATTGCTCATCTAAAAGTTTTTCATAATCTAAAAAAGCCGGTCCGTTTTCTTTTGCATATTCAAGAATTGCATCACGTGATGGCACAATTAATGCACAAACATAACGCTTGTCTTGTCCTAAAAGCACAGCGGATTCAATATAATCGCTACCACAAATTGCAAATTCAATGGCTATAGGTTCAATATTTTCACCACCTAGCAAAACAATAGTGTCTTTTGCACGCCCAGAGATTTTAATTTCATCATCATATGTCATGATTCCTAAGTCTCCGGTGTTAAGCCAACCGTTAGAATCTATAATTTGTTCTGTTAAATCAGGTCGTTTATAATAACCTTTCATTACTTGATCACCTTTTGTTACAATGATGCCTTGTTTTCCCGGTTTTAAGGCTTCCATGGAAACTATCTTTCCATTTTCTTCCGGAACAACTTTTAATTCCATACTTGGAATAATTGAACCTACACAACCCGGACGAGGAAAAGTATAATCACGAACAGAAAGAATCGGTGCTGTTTCAGTCATACCATAACCTTCCAACAAAGGAAAATTTATCGCTCTATAAAATGCATCAGTTTCAGGTTGTAATGCTCCGCCACCGGAAATTCCTGCTACAAACTTTCCACCAAGTTTTGAACGAATATTTTTATAAACTAATTTTTCACCTAAAGCATATAATGGAAATAATAAAATCATAGGAAAAAAACCGACAATTGTATCAATAAAACGCGGTTTTTTATTGAATCTACAAACTTGTCCTTTTACATGTTCTTTTGCCCAAACATATTTTTTCCCAACGCTTATAAAAAATTTGAACATAACGAATTTTATACCACCAGTTTTTTTCATTGCACGAAATACACCGTTTGCTAACGTTTCCCATAATCGCGGAACACCACACATCATTTCAGGTTTAATTACTGCCATATCTGCAAGCATAATTTGACCGACAGGTTTTGAATATACTAAAGCACTTTGAAATGTTAATACAATATATTGTATGGCTCGTTCAAAACTGTGCCAAACAGGTAAAACAGTTAACCATTTTTGATTAGGTTTACCCGGCAAAAGATAATGAACGGTTTCCAATTGAGCTATGTAGTTTCTGTGAGTAAGCATTACACCTTTAGGAATTCCTGTTGTTCCGGATGTATAAATTAAAGTAGCGGTATCATTTGGAAGAATCTCACTCATAATTTTTTCAATTTCAGTTACTTTGACAGGATTTTCCGTAATAATCTTTTTTCCTTCTTCCAATAGTGATGCAAAAGAATAAATTTTAATTCCTACTTCATTTGCTTTAGCCTCAATTATTTTTGCATCTTCTCCTGTAGGCATATCAAAAAATATAGCTTTTTTCAAAAGAGAAATTTCTTTATCATTATTTAATACATTTAGAAGTTGTCTTGAAGTTTCAAAAAAACAGATTTTTGCTTCTGAATGTGAAATAATAAAACTAACTTCACTTGCAGTTGAATCACAACCACGTGGCACATCAGCACCACCTAAAGATAAAACAGCTAAATCTGCTAAAAGCCATTCTCTACGATTGTCAGAAATTAATGCAACGTGACTATTTTTTTCAACACCAAGTTTTTGTAAACTTATAGCTAATGCAATAATTTCATTATACACACTTTCATAACTATACTCTTGAAAATTACCATTTACATCTTTTGCATATTGGGCAATATTTTTCGGACATGTTTCTTTGAGTGATTTAATTAACATTGGCAAAGTTTGTGGCAAATTATCATTTTTCACATATTTACGTCGTCTCATATTTTCTCCGAAAATTGCTTAAAATAAATTAATAAAAGATACTTTGACAATATCACATATTTTGTCAATATGCAAGTAGTTTGTTATATACAAGGTATTAAATATATTTATAAATCTCTTTTATTTATTTTATATTTTTATTATAATATTTTTTATGAAAATAATCACCTATCTAGCTAAACTCGGAGAACTTACATTAAAAGGCTCAAATTTAAAAGAATTTGAAATGCGATTAATTGAAAATGCACGTCTTAGTTTAGAAACAGTTGAAGCAAAAATTTCATTACGTGCAGGCCGTATGTATATTGATTGTCCGGAATCTTCGTGTGATGCTGTAGAATGGACACTAAATCACCTTATTGGAATTACAGGTTGGGCTAAAACTATTGTTTGTGAAAAATCAATTGAATCGATAAAAGAAGTAGTTATGAAATTAGCAATTGATGAAAAAGAAAAAGGTGCTAAATCTTTTAAAATCGAAACAAAACGAGCCGATAAATCTTTTCCATTAAATGCATATGAAGTTTGTTGCAAAGCGGCAGAAGATGTTTTTGAAAAAAAAATTCTTACAGTGGATGTCAAAAAACCAGACACAATAATTTGGATTGAAATTCGCGAACGATGTTTTATTTATTCATATGCCTCCGTTGGACATAGAGGCTTACCTGTTGGAACAAGTAGTCGCGGTTTGCTTTTACTTTCAGGTGGAATTGACAGTCCTGTTGCCGGTTACAGAATGATGCGACGCGGGATGAAAATTGACTGTTGTTATTTTCATGCCTATCCATATACGTCTGATGAAGCACAAAAAAAAGTTGAAGAATTAGCAAAAATAATTGCTATGTACGGTGTAAAAACTAACATTAATATTATTCCATTTACAGAAGTTCAAATGAAAATAAAACAAACGTGTGCTAATGTGAAAAGTGCTAGTGGATTTCCTGCGAATTCTTATACAACACTTTTACTAAGAATGTGTATGATGAAATGTGCTTCTATTTTAGCAAAACATATAAAATGTAAATGCTTGGTTACAGGAGAAAGTCTTGGACAAGTTGCAAGCCAAACAATTGAAAATATGAATGTTACGGAAAGTGCTTGTGACTTACCTTTACTCAGACCATGCGTTGGCTTGGATAAAGAAGAAATTGTTGACACTGCAAAATTTATTGGTACATATGAAACTTCAATACTACCATATGAAGACTGCTGTGTATTATTTTCACCAAAACATCCAATTTTACGAGCAACACATGAAGATGCATGGGATCTTTACAACTCAATGAATATAGATAATTTAATTCAAGAAGCATTTGAAAAGCGTGAAGTGAAAACATTTTCTACACGAAATTATGTCGCTGAAAATTTTAGTAAAACAAATTAATTCTTTTTCATAAGTATCTAGTAAACATATTTAACTGAAAACTTAAAATAATGTGAACATATATTTGTTAATTTGTTTTTCCATTCAGAAATTGCTTTTTGAACATCAGTTTCTGTTGCAG
>JAAYNH010000042.1 GCA_012520945.1 Treponema sp.
AATTCAGTATTTTCAATAACTTTAGCAATTCGAGCATCAACTTCATCTTTTATTTTTAGATATTGTGATTTTAAATCAACCATTGGAATATTCATAGTGAAAAATTTTTCGCAAATATAATAAATTATAGAAAATGAAGAGGTGAAGCCTGTAAAATAAAACCTAAAAAATAGAAAAAGCTACAATTTTAAATCATTTCTACTTCAACTACTTTTGCTAAAACATCTGCGTATGCAAGTACTAAATATTTTTTTCCTTCAAATTCAATTTCTGTTCCAGAAAAAGGTTTATAAACAACTAAGTCGCCGGGAACTATTTCTGAATTTTCAATCAAGCTCATCCATTTTACTTTTGCAATATTTGTTTTTTCTTTGGCTGTATCGGGTATAATTATTCCCGAAGCTGTTTTAGTTTCCGTATTTTCGTCTTCTAATTCTAATACCAAGTTTTGATTAACAGCTTGTAATTCTTTCATATTAATTTTCTTTTTTTAGTTTGTAATTTCTAATAATTTTTTCAATTTATTTTCGTCAAAACCAACTACTATTGTTCCGTTTATATCCGTTTGAGGCACTCCTTGTTGACCACTTTTTTTCATTAAATTTTCTGCTGCATTTTGGTCTTTAGAAATATCAATATCTCTATAGCGAATAGAGTGCTTATCTAACCATTTTTTTAAAGTATTACACCAAGTGCAAGTTGGAGTGGAATAAACACTTACCCTTTTTTGCGTTTTTTGATTTTCGCTTGTAGAAGTGTGAAAACTTGCGTTTTTTAATAAAGTGTTGTAAAAAGTTTCAGATTGACAAGATGAAATACTGTTTATAAATTTTCCATTTTCAAAAATTAAAAAACTTGGAACAGTCTTTATATTATAATAAGTATGAATATCTTTTACTTGTGCAACATCTGCCGAAAATACAGGAATAGTAATGTTTTTACAAGCTGCTAAAATATTTGCAATAGCACATTTACTTTGTTCACTTTTAGATTTATAAAGTAAAATAAAGTGTTTTTCGGCTCCTTTTGACAATTCATGTAATTCGTTTAGAGAATTTATAGATTTCATGTTTTGTAAAATTATAAATTTTGTAATTCTTTTAATAAATAATTTGCCGGTTTAACTCCAACAATTCTTTTAACTTCTTTTCCGTCTTTAAATATAATAGTGGTTGGAATATTTCTAACATTATTTTTGGCTGAAATTTGTGGATTTTCATCAACATTTAGCTTTGCAATATTTACATTATGTTTATCGCTTTCGGCAAGTTCGTTTAAAATTGGAATCATCATTTTACAAGGCATACACCAAGGAGCCCAAAAGTCAACCAAAGTAATACCGGATTTAATTTGAAAATTAAAATTTTTATCATTTAAAATTTTTATTTTATCACTATCGCTTTCAAAATTAGCTTTTCTTAGGCGACTTGCCATTATTGCCAAATAAGCAATAAACAAAACTAAAACTCCACTAATAATTAATATAGCTATTTTCATAAATTTGATTTTAAGTTTGCAAATAAAACAAATATGTTTTATTAGTGTTTTTTACAAAAACTGAAATTAAATAGTTTTTTTATTGAAAAATGATAGTATTAGCTAAGCTAAGTTAAAATTCAGGTATTTTATATATTTTAACAAATTATTTTTAATCTTTTAAATAAAGTTTCGTTTCTTTCCATCAAATCGGTTCGAGTTTTAAAAGTCGAACTTTTTAATTTTATCGGTAGAATTTTGATGAATATTAACACGATTAAGCATTTCTTTAATTAACATATTGCACACGAAAATTCAATTTATTCAACTCCTTCAGAGTTGTTTTTATTGTTTATAAAATAACCCGAGTTTCACTCGGGCTTATTAACATTCAAGTCCTTTGGACTTGGAGAGTATAAATAATAACAACAAAATTTTGGAAAATGATATTATTTTATCTAACTTTGTAGTACAAAACAAACTTTACAACAATTACGAATATGATTCTAACGGCAATATGACAAAAATAACAAAATACAGTTTACCTTTATTGCAGCCGAGTTTTCCTGCAACATTAGCAAAACGTAATTTATATTGGAATGTAGAAGACCAGTTACTAGCTATGATTGATTTTGATAATTCTGCATATTATTTTTATAATTATACAGGAGAAAGAACTTGGAAAGTAGTTGGACCAAAAATAACACAA
>JAAYNH010000043.1 GCA_012520945.1 Treponema sp.
CACTTGTTGTGATTTTAGATGTAAAAAATGTATTTCCTTTTTCTACGCCTACTTTGAGTATATGTTCACCTTCTGTCACTTGAATAGATCTTGTCTTTTTAAAGTTTTCATCATCTACACCTTCAAAATAAACTCCGCCTTTCCCTGTAATTGTTATCAGCTCTTCCGCAGGCACATTATTTAAATTTGCGGTATAAGTTTTTGTACTTACACATGAAATAGAAACTAATGTAAGAAAAACACCTGTTAATAACAAACTAATTTTGTTAACCATCTTACCTTTCCTTCTCATTTAACGCCTCCTCTATACAACAACTTTTATTGTGCATTTGAAAATGTTGATTGATTTCAGAAGAACCTCTTCCGCCCGCCCTTAGGCGGGTCAATCTAACATTGTTTTAAACCGCAAAAAATCACGAATGTGTTTTTTTGTCGGCTTTGAAAACGGTGTTATGTGTTACTTTAATAAGACATAGTAAATCTACATCTTGGATAATTTGAACATCCGTAAAATTTACCATTCCTACCATTTCTTAATTTTAACTCACTATTACATCTTGGACATATTAAATTTTCCATTTTTAATTGTCGTTCAATAACAGTTTTATGAATATTATTTACATGTTTCTTTCTAATTTCCTTATCTTTTATATTTGCATTTTCTAAAATCGAAACAATCTGTTTTACATCTTCAAATGAGATACATCTTTCAACAGGATATTCCTGTATAAAATTTTTTATTTCATAATCGTAAATAACGGGAACATTTGAAACAATTTGTTTTAGAACCGCACTTCCAGCAAATACAACGACTGGTATATATCTTATATCTTTATAATCTTTTAATAGTGATTTTAAAGCATAAACATGTGACCAGTTTTGCTTTACAGGATTTCTAAAAAAGTTTTTTTGCTTGTAAATTATTTGTGACCAATTTTCTGCTTTTTCATTACCAAAAATCCAACCTTTATAATTTTTAGTTTCAATTACAAATATCCCATATACAGAAACTACAAGATGATCTATTTGACTTGTAGTTCCTTTTTCATTTTTTATAAAGATATCATTTAGTATTACATATTTACTTATATCAAGTTTTTCTAGTCGAATAGAAATAGTTTTTTCCCCCAGCCAACCTTTTATTTTGGTAGCATTAAGTCCGAGAAAAATTATTAGCGAAAAAAAAACTATGCCAAAAATTGCAAAAAGAACAAAGAAAATAATATCCATATTAATACAAAATGAGTTTAATTTTTTTTTATTCTGGAAAATCTATTATTCCCCAGAATAATTTGCCAGTATTAGTGTCAGAATACAAAGTCCAGGTTGCACCTGTTAATGTATTTGTCAAATACATACCTTTCGCAACCACACCAGACATTGTAATTTGATATACTGCACCTTTAAAATTTTCTGGAACTTTATCAAGCGGATTTGTATTTTTATATATTTTTTGCCACTCATATCCATTGCTTGTGCTTACAAGTTGCCATGTATCCCCATTCTCTCTATTCAACAGAAAAGTATACCTAAAAGCTAATGAACTTGTAATAATTTCATATTTACCATTTTGAGGAAACGTCGTAGTTGTCTGCCGATTTGAATTCGATTGAGCAAAAATTACAACCGAAAAAAACATAAAAAATAAGAGTGCTGATAATTTTTTCATTTCTTAAACTCCGTTGCCCAGTGGGCAATCCACATAACTAGCGTTTTGTACCGCACGGTGGCTTGACCACCGTGTCGGCTACGAAAACCATGTTAGGTTTTGTTTACACTATACAAAATTATTATTTATTCTATATTTTCAATATGAATCATGGGGCCTA
>JAAYNH010000044.1 GCA_012520945.1 Treponema sp.
CAATGAACGTATAAAAGCTATTAAATATTGAAAATCATAAGCTCCCGTAACCATCTGTACAAAAATAATTGTGCAAAAGAATAATAAAGATAATAATGAAAAAAATCTGATATTTATATCACACCTAAATCCTCTATATACAGCATAAAAAAGAGGAAAGACAGAAACAGCATAATAAAAGGCTCTATGTAATGGTGTAATTACAATAAAGAAAAAGGGACCATTTATATATGTTAATAATACGATCAGTAATGAAGCCCATGCTTTCTTACTCATTACAAGTCTCCAAAGAAATCAATGATTCTTTTTTCAAAAATGTTTTGAGAAAAATTTTGAATAAAAGAATTAGCATTCTTAATCAAATTCTCTCTTCTTTCATTATCATAAACAAGAGTTTTCATTGCGTTTTTCATTGCCTCAGCGTCACCTATATCAACAATAATTGCATTGCTTCCATTAGCAGAAACTTCCTTAGCACCAGTTCTATAGTTGGTAATTATCTCTGGGCAACCAATTGACATTCCTTCTATAATTGATACGCCGAAACCTTCTGTTTTTGAACTAAGAATGTTACAAACAGCATTCTTGAACCATTTATACGGATTCTTATCGAAACCTGGCAAAACGACATTCTCTGTTAAATTTTTCTTTTTAATATATTCTTCAACTTGAGACCTATCGTTTCCATCTCCAAGAAAAACAAGTTTATATTCATTCTGAATTTCCATATCTAACATTGAATAAGCATCAATCACAGTAAAGAAATCCTTTGAATTAAAATCCATTCTTGCAATCATCAAAAAATATTTACTGTCAAAATCAAGATTTTCTGAAGCCTTATTTCTTACAGTATCAAAATCCACAGAGTTATAAATTACAGAAAAATCATTACAAAATTTAAACTCGTTTTGTAAGATTTCTTTCTGTTCATTACATACACAAACTATTTTCTTAGATTTTTTAAGTAACCAAAAATTAAAGAAACCTGTCCGAGCACTTTTCATTGTATATGGATTGCAATGAATCCAAGAAACATAATTTTTTGACAGACAATATGCCGTAAGAGAACTTTTCCAATCACCACTAAAATTAACAACTATTGTATCTGGAGTAACATTTCTGAACAGTTCCTTTCTCGTTTTTATTACAGTGACAAAATTTTCAATACTATATTTTTCTTCATCAAATCCATTTATTACATACAAAATAACTTGTGCTTCTGAACCATGTAATGCTTTTGCTATATTTTCGAAAACTTTTTCGGTTCCACCACCAAGCCAATATGTCAAAATAAAAATATACTTTTTCATACTATTTTCCCCTCATAATCTTTAAAAAAGTTTGCATTCCTTTTGATTTAAATAGGAAAGGAATAAAACATTTTTTCGGGTAGCATTTAAAAACGTGATAAAGTATTTTATGCAAACATTCGTATGAATAATAATAGCTTTTCTTACATAGTACCCGATATTGTTTCTTGATATAATCAAGTTCTTCTTTTCCAA
>JAAYNH010000045.1 GCA_012520945.1 Treponema sp.
CAATGTCATTAAGTTAAGATTATTAAATTAATCTTCTTGGCAGGAAGTTTTAGAGATTCAAGTAAAATCAATTGGATTTTATTTGAATCTCTTTTTCTTTGCATCACAATAAGACAGATTGCATATCTGTCTCGAAAATCATATAATTATCAGAGATTAGGCTACTCTATATAGAAAACTAACCGAAGCCTGGGGTTTGACTTTCCGAGGTTCTCGACGTCCAGGTCTTACTGGCAATGTGTGTTTTTCTATGAGCTTAATTACATCAGGTGGACTTAATTGACGTTTCCCTCGCAGATATTCTCTGCAAATGTAAATGGCAATTGTAAAGTTCACCTGTTTTGTTTTATCGTTACAATGATTGCTATTTTCGACAACATGCGAAGTTATTATTTCGCAATAATTATAAAGGGTTAATCGAGCAAATATTTCTTGCTTAATATAATCCACCTTCTTGGCATGGAAACTTGTCAGACCAATAGCGTATTTTAATTCTCGAAAGGAAGTTTCTATTCCCCAACGCAAATGATAAATTTCTTTAAGTTTATCCGCTGGAAATTCAAATCTATCAAGATTTGTTACGACAAGTTCATAAGAATCCTCGGATATCGGAAATCTTACCATTCTAAATGATATAGGATAGTCTTCAGAACTTCCAATTGGGAGATAGTCAAAAGTCTGACATGTTGGCATGAATTTGTATCCCTCTTGCTTTTTCATTTTTGTTTGTTTTCTAGTAAGAGCAACATCTATATCAACATCAAAAATTTCTTTATCAGGCAATGTCAAACCTGAAGCAATGCCATTACTTCCTATATCTTTAATTCTAATTAGAAAGTTCCATCCTTTCTTTATCGCATGAGCCATAATGTTATAGTTTTCATAACCTCTGTCTGCAACAAGTATTACCTTTTCCATAGATGAACGTTCTAGCATTTGAATACATGCTCTATGTTCTTGATATTCAGCTGCTGTTTGTATAATTGCATCTGTGTAAACTCTATTTAAAACATCATAAAAAGCATTTAGATGAAGATGATTTGTAATACCACCAAACTGATTTTGTTTCCAAGCGGTTTCTGCATCATTAGGGTTAGTTGCAATACTAAGATTACTTCCATCACAAGCCAAAAGCCGATATCCATAATAGAGATTCTGGTTATTAGTGTTTTGTAAATTGAATTCGTGAAATATAAATTCAAACGCCTCGGGCAATACTTTTGAACGTTGTTGAGTGTAGGCAGAAACAGTAGGTGCATCTGCTTTGAAATCGAAGAAATCCAATAATTCCTTGGTCATTGTGCAACCTCCTGAATTCATCGTTATTCCAATAAACTTTTTAAAATCAATTTTTCTATTTCGCGAGAAATCTACACATGGATTTTTTAGAAATAACGATGGACAATTTGCCAAATCCGTTATTATAGTTTCAAGAGATGTTGTTACCTTTTCAATAAAATCTGACATAATATATTCCTCCTTGCAATCAAGATGTTTCTTAATTACAAGGGCCGCTTTCGTTATAGAACTGCAAAATAACGAAAGCGGCCGCATATTTTTTAATGTTTGTCAAGCATTTATTCCAAAATAAAAAGACCTCTATACCATTTCTGATATAGAGATCTTGTGTTGTCATCTTAACTTAATGACATTGAGCATTAGCTGCCTTATTTTATTTTTTGCAGGAGGGTTTTACAGTTTATGACAAATACTCTGTTTACAAATTCACTCCTAAAATAAAAAAAATGACAAGATAAGGTAAAGATAATTAAATAAGGACAGTTCTGAAAGTTAAAAATATTTCGCACTAATTTCTCCTTAATAGTAGGCTTCTCAGCAAAAAAATAGTATAATAAAAGAAAAACTTTTTCGCAGAGAGGTAAATACGATGGG
>JAAYNH010000046.1 GCA_012520945.1 Treponema sp.
ATACGGTCACTACGGCTCATCGAACCTGTTTTTATTTGTCCGGCACCTGTTGCAACAGCTAAGTCAGCAATAAATGCATCTTCCGTTTCGCCTGAGCGGTGCGAAATAATAGTCGAATAGCCGGCAAATTGTGCCATTCGGATTGCGTTCATTGTTTCGGTAATCGTGCCGATTTGGTTGAGCTTGATTAAAATCGAGTTGCATGCTTTTTCTTTAATGCCACGTGAAAGGCGTTCGGTATTTGTAACAAAAAAATCATCGCCGACAATTTGGATTTTATCTCCCAATTCTTTGGTTAAACGTTTATAACCAACCCAGTCGTTTTGATCAAGCGGATCTTCTATCGACACAATTGGATATTTTTCAATCCATTTGCTATATAATTCTATCATTTCATCGGTTGAAAAAAGTTTGGACGGGTTTGACTTCCAAAACTTGTAACCCTTTCTTTCTCCTGCATCAAACAACTCCGACGCGGCACAGTCAAGTGCAAGAACAATATCGTGCTTAGGTTTGTATCCGGCTTTATCAATTGCCTTCATAATATATTCAATAGCACTTTCATTATCAATATTAGGAGCAAAGCCGCCTTCATCACCGACAGATGTTGCAAGCCCGTCCGCTTTCAAAATCATGCGCAACGCATGAAAAACTTCTGTTGCCATGCGAATACCTTCTGTGACCGACTCAGCTCCAACAGGCATAATCATATATTCCTGGAAGTCGATTTTGTTATCGGAGTGCTGACCGCCGTTGATAATATTCGCCATCGGAACGGGCATTTGTAACGTGTGAACGCCACCCAAGTATCGATACAGGGGAAGACCAAGTGCATTCGCCGCCGCACGTGCACACGCCATCGAGACGGCAAGGATCGCATTGGCACCCAAGTGTGCTTTGTTCGACGTACCGTCAAGTTCGATAAGCGTCGCATCGATACCGGCTTGATCATTGACATCCATGCCCTCAATTTCTTCGGCAATAATTGTATTTACGTTTTTGACTGCCTTGAGAACACCTTTGCCAAGATAACGATGCTTGTTACCGTCGCGCAATTCAACAGCTTCGTGTTCACCGGTTGAAGCTCCGGACGGCACACACGCACGCCCCGAAAAGCCCCCGTCAACGTGAACTTCAACTTCGACAGTCGGATTTCCGCGAGAATCTAAAATTTCGCGACCTTCGATATATAAAATTTCACTCATGCTTTTCCCCCACTAGAAATAAACAAAACCTTCAAAGATGATTCTATTATATCGCTTTGTTGGAAGGAATGCTACATTTTTTTTCGGATTTTTTTGGGATTGTAACCTGTAAATAGTAATTCCCCAATCAACTGTTATTATTCGCACTCTTTTTTGTATATACTCTCTGGTGTTTCTCCTTCAAGAATTTTTCTTGGATAGGTGTTCATCCAGTGAACCGCCTGTTCCACCTCATTTTGCGAAACAAGTGAAAAGTCACATCTTTTTGGAAAGAAACGCCTCAACATCCTATTGTGTATTTCATTCGTTCCTCGCTCAAAGAGCTCGGTCAATTCTAAGTTGTCACTTAGATATATATTTCTCTATTCTCTGAACATACTCGGAAGCATGATTCAAACTTAAATCCCCATGATAATATCCAGGCAGTATTTCCAATGTGGAGTTTGGGATTTTTTGGCATAAAAGTTTGGCGGATTTTTTCATAATTCTCGACTCCTTGCTTCCTACCAATATAAGAACGCTCGCTTGCGATTCTTTTAAATCTTCTTTGAGTTTATAATCAGAATTGGCTTTTAAAAATGATATCATATTTTCTTTTGTGATTGCTGTGCTGTCTCGATAGTAGTCTTCAAAAAGGCTATCCTTGATACGCAATGATTTAAACTGTAGTTGAGCAAACCAACGCTTCTTTATCAGAACATAACATATTGAAATAAACGGTTGAATCAGTGCATATGTCACCTTCATTGGCAGAACAAGCGCACTTTCGATGATTGCATACTTGCAGATATCTTTTCTCTTCGCTAGTATGTCTGTGAGAATCTGCCCTCCAAGAGAAAGTCCACAAATCATAAAAACCTTTCCATTGAGATTCTGGTCTATATAAGCGATAATCTCGTCCCCATTATTCTCTATTGTAGTAAAATTCCTGTCACTTCCGCTATGTCCATCAAGAATCGGAATGATGATATGATATCTGTCTTGGAGCTGTTCTGCCTCCTCGGAATAATTCCAAGTAGACAATCCGCCGCCATGCAAAAACATAATTTTCTTATTTTGTTTTAGTCCATATTCAACATACTTCACTATACTATTCCCACAACTTCTAATTTGTTAATCTCATTCTACCGTATTTCGCCTGTGTTTTCTATCCCTACTCGACAAGGACAATCCGTTTTATCTGACTGCCCTCATCAGTATTGCTACCTTATCTTTCCATACCACGCTTGCTTCTTCGAGCCTTGATACGCTCTTGTCTTTCTTTTTCCCTTGCTTCTTTTTCGTTCCGTCATGGTAAACAGGCAGTCAGTTGGTGTGTTCTTACCGCCTTGTATCGTATCCAGTTCCCAATGTCCGAACGTTTTTCTTTCCTCCACTTCTTTCGGACGCGTGTCTATGCTTCGTTCTGCACATTTTGTACGGCTGAACCGTCTTGTAGAGCCTTTTGCTCTGTATTTTACCCCCTTATTTGCCAGTGCTGTACGAGAAACTTTGGGAATATGCTCTGCATTCACCCAATTGTAGAGCGTTTTTTCACACATACGTGTCTTTGTTGACCAACCATTATGCTTGAAGTATTCTATCACAGCATACGGACTATAGTGTTTTTCGACTATAAGATGATGTATTTTTTCGCACAGGATAAAATCTTTCCCTAATTTTAGAGGTCTGCCTCGTGATGTGTTTTCCCAATCTGCGTCTAGCTGTGCGTAATCAGCGTTGTATTCCCAGACTGTGCTCAAGTCGCTTCTCGTATGCTCTACAAGTCCTCGCTTGATTTCATTGTAAATGGTCTTTCGATCACATCCAAAGATTCTCGCAAGTTGACTCCTCTTCTTAATTTTCGGATACCCTTGCTTCCCTAATAAATATCCTTCAAGTAACCGTCGTTTTTCATAATTGAAACAGCTATTTTCTTTTCTCTCTTTTCGTGATATGCTTTCCATTAAGGTTTCCTTCCTCCTGTTTTTTAGTCTTTCAATTTCCATTATAAAAGTTGGTTGGAAACCTTTCTTTATGGGGAATTATATTTTACTGCTTACAAATTAAACCTGTAAAATCATTCTATATTGATGCAGGTTTATACGTAGATCAATTTTTTAACAAAGATATTTCCGGTATGTGCATATTTCCGGAAATTGGCTTTGGATACAGATATTAAAAATAAATATTTATTTTATTTTTTTTAGCACATACTCTGTAGTTATATCAAGCGGTTTTTCTTTTGTAAAAAAAACAGGCTCATATCCGTTTATGTTTACACCATTCGGAAAATATTGTGTTTCTAAAGCAACGGCACTATGGTTTTTTGCACGTTGCCCTTTTTCATTCACAAATCCTTCATTAAAAAAATTTCCACAATACATAACAACACAATCTGCTGTAGTTTTTATTTTTAAAGCTACCTTAGAAACCGGCTCAAAAAGTGTTAACGAACGGCTGTCATTTAACACATACGCATGGTCAATCCCATTTGTCATTTTAAATTGTGGATGATTTTTTTCCAAATGATTACGAATTTTATTTCCTTTTCTAAAATCAAATGCCGTATCTGCAACGGCTATTCGTTCTCCAAGCGGACAGTATGTTTCATCTAATTCCATAACTTCATCTGCATCAATCGTTAACTCATGGTCTAAAACCGTATCCGTCGCTCCTAAATTAAAATACATATGATTCGTCATATTCGCCGGAGATTTGATATTTGGAATGGCCTTAAGATTCATAATTAAACTATTGCCATCAAGTTTATAAGTTATAACATATGTAATTACGTCAGGATAGCCGTCTGTCATATGATTTACTTCTTTCATAAAAATTACTTGAGGATTATTTTCATCATCTTCATAAAACATATCCATCACTTGTGTGTGAAGAGCGTTTTCCCCTCCATGAAGATGATTTGTATTATCATTTAATTCTAATTGATACACTTTTCCGTCCATAGTAAACTTTCCGTCTTTAGTTCGTCCGGCTAAAGGACCAATAACCGCTCCCAAGTAATATGAATTATTACAAAAATCTTCTGTCTTTTCATACGAAACAACGATATTGTGATTATACTCAACCAATTTAAAAGACGTAACCGCCGCCCCGATATTTAATACATTGATTTGAATAATACCATTATTTAGAGTAATTTCTTTTATCGTTTCATCTTTTTTTTTAGTAATTTCTTTAATTGTTATCATACATATTCCTTGTTTTTTATTATTCGTGAATATTCTATAATTTTTATCAAACAGAATTTTCTTTTGCTTGACAACTAAATATCTACCCCTTATTATATATTTAAATTGTAGACAAAAGTTTGTTTTATTACGAATAAAGTAAACTTTTTTATGATTTTATAATTCTTAACAATAATGCCGGTAAAAACTAATAAAAAACTACATTTTTTACGTAAGTTTTCTTATTCACAAAATCGAAAAAGGTTTTATAATATCGATGATAAGAGAGGTATGCCATGAGTTTTTTACCTGGAGAACACTATGTACTGGGTGCGGACTTCGGATCAGATTCCGTACGCGTTGTAATACTGGACGCCGGAACGGGTGCATCAATGGGACAATGTGTTTCCTATTATGAACGTTGGAAAAAAGGATTATACTGTGATCCAAAAAATAATCAGTTTCGCCAACACCCAAAAGATTATACGGAAAGTTTAATAAGGGCTATTAAAGGTGCCTTAGAAGAGGCTACAAAAAAAGACGGTTCATGTGCACAAAAGGTTAGAGGAATTTGTATAGATACAACCGGTTCCACTCCTGCCCTTGCAGATGAAAACGGAACACCCTTAGCCTTAAAAAACGAATTTGATGAAGACCCGGATGCAATGTTTGTTTTGTGGAAAGATCATACAGCTGTTTTGGAAGCCGAAGAAATAAACACACTTTGTAGAACATGGGGAGGAATAGACTATACCACCTATAGCGGCGGAGTTTACTCTTCCGAATGGTTTTGGGCAAAAATTTTACATACTATACGTAAAAATTCGAAAGTAAAACAAAGTAGCTACACAGCAGTTGAACACTGCGACTGGATAACTGCTGAACTATGTGGAAACACGGCTCCTTCATCCATCAAAAGAAGCCGCTGTGCAGCCGGTCATAAATGCTTATGGCATGCTAGTTGGGACGGCTACCCCTCTTCCGACTTTTTTAACCGCTTAGACCCTAAACTTTCCGCCATAGCCGCAACTCTTGGAAAAGAAACATGGACAACAGAAAAAATTCAAGGAACCTTAACAGCCGAATGGTCACAATATACGGGTTTACCTAAGGGAATTCCTGTGTGCGTCGGAGCCTATGATGCTCATATTGGAGCGGTAGGTGGAGATGCACAAAAAGGCGTTCTTGTAAAAAGCATAGGAACTTCTACCTGCGATATAATAATAGGACCAAAACCTAAGACCGGCGAAAAAGAAGTGTGCGTTCCCGGTATTTGCGGTCAAGTTGACGGTTCTGTAATAGATGGCTGGATTGGCTATGAAGCAGGACAATCGGCGTATGGGGACTATTTTGCTTGGTTTAGAAATTTACTCATGTGGCCATATAAAAATTTGAGCAATACACAAGATGATGCATTAGAGGCATTTGAAAAGAAAATTCTTCCTGCATTGGAAAATGAAGCTGCAAAAATTCCTGTAAGCGAGCAATCTCTCATAGCACTTGACTGGATAAACGGAAGAAGAACTCCTTATGCAGATCAAAGCTTAACCGCTGCCATACAGGGAATAACTCTTGGCACCGATGCGCCTTCTGTTTTAAAAGCCCTACTTGAATCTGCAGCGTTTGGAGCACGCGCAATTATTGAATGTTTTGAAAATGGCGGCATACATATAGAAAAAGTAGTAGCAATCGGTGGGGTTGCACGAAAAAGCACCTTAGGTATGCAAATACTTGCCGATGTCACTAATCGTGAAATTCATGTTACGGCAAGCGATCAGTCTCCTGCTATTGGAGCTGCCATTTTTGCATCAGTTGCTGCCGGCTTATACGATTCTGTTTTTGAAGCACAAAGCAAACTCACTGCAGGAATAGACAGAGTACACAAACCCGATCCAAAAACACATACTGTATATAATACACTGTATGAAAAATATACAAAACTCGGTGCTTTTGTCGAACAGAATAAGTAACTTTGTTTTTAGGAGGATGTATGAAAAAAATAGAAAACATGAACTTTTGGTTTATTACCGGAAGTCAGGATTTGTACGGAGAAGAAACACTCCGTCAGGTTAAAGAAAATTCAATGAAAATTGTGCAAGAGCTGAATAATGCTGCCCTTCCCTTTCCAATCGTATGGAAACCTACAGTATTAAGTAGCGATGCCATACTTTCTGTCATTCAAGAAGCAAATACCGACCCCAACTGTGCCGGTATACTATGCTGGATGCATACCTTTTCTCCCGCAAAAATGTGGATACGAGGACTTTCAGTTTTAGCAAAACCTCTCTTGCATTTAAACACTCAATTTAATGAGAAGATTCCCTATGACACGATGGATATGGATTTTATGAATCTTAATCAATCTGCGCACGGCGACAGAGAATTCGGTCATATTACCGCCCGTATGAATATTAAACGCAAAGTTATTGCCGGTCATTGGTCACATAAAGACGTTCAAGACCGCATAGCCGTATGGATGCGTTCTGCAAGTGCTTATATTGACGGTAAAAATCTTGTAATAGCCCGCTTTGGAGATAACATGAGAGAAGTCGCCGTAACCGATGGCGACAAGGTAGAAGTAATGATGCATCTTGGATGGTCGGTACCCTACTTTGGAATTGGCGATCTTGTTGCCTGCATGACTCAAGTTTCAAGTGCGGCCATAGATGCACGGGTTAGTCAATACCTTGAAAGATACAGCTTTGATGCAAAAAAAAGTGCCGATTTTGCCAAGGAACATATACGAGAACAAGCTTGCATAGAAGAAGCTTTACGATCATTCTTAGACAAAGTCGGTGCAAAGGCTTTTACAACAAACTTTCAAGATCTACACGGAATGAAACAACTTCCGGGTTTAGCATGCCAAAACATGATGGCTGATGGATACGGATTTGCAGGCGAAGGCGACTGGAAAACAGCAGCTATGGTAAGAAATCTAAAAGTAATGGCACATGGTCTCAAAGGCGGATGCTCCTTCATGGAAGATTATACGTATCACTTAGAAAAAGGAAACCAATTAATTCTTGGTGCACACATGCTTGAAGTTTGCCCTAGTGTTTCGGAAGCAAAACCACACATAGAAGTACACCAGCTTGGCATAGGCGGAAAAGAAGATCCTGCACGTTTGGTTTTTGACGGTCGCCCCGGAAAGGCACTTTGTGTCGCAATTGTAGACATGGGAAATAGATTCCGTCTTGTGCTAAATGAAGTTGACACGGTAAAAGCTCCAAAACCTTTCCCTAAACTTCCGGTTGCCCGTGTATTATGGAAACCCAAGCCGGACTTTACTACATCAGCAGAAACATGGATTTTAGCAGGAGGTGGACACCATACTGCCTACAGCGATGCACTTACAACCGATTATCTGCGTGATTATGCAGAAATTACCGGCACAGAACTTCTCGTCATAAAAGAAGGAACAAATATCTGCGATTTTAGAAATGAAATACGCTGGAATAAAATAGCATATTAAAAAGGACAAGTCATGACACCGTATAGTTCATTAAAAGAAGAAGCTTGGAAGGCAAATAAAGAAATCCCCTTAAGAAAACTTGCACTTTATACCTGGGGCAATGTTTCAGCCTTCGATAAAGACAAGGGAGTGTTTGCAATTAAACCTTCGGGAGTTCCTTATGATGAGCTTAAGATTGAAGACATGGTGGTTATCGATTTAGATGGACGCATTGTAGAGGGAACTAAAAATCCTTCTTCCGACACACCTACACATTTAGAGCTTTATAAATGTTTCAAAGGAATAGGCGGAATAACGCACACTCATTCAACCTATGCAACCTCTTGGGCACAAGCATCGAAATCTATACCGCTTTTTGGTACTACCCATGCAGATCACTGTGCAAATACTATTGTATGTACTCCTTTTATTTCAAAGGATGCTGTTGAGCGCGATTATGAAAAAGAAACAGGCATTCTTATTATTAACACTTTTTTGCATCCTTCCTTGCTTGGCTTACAACATGAACCATTAAATCCTGAAGAAAATCCCATGGTTCTTGTTGCAGGACACGGCCCGTTTACCTGGGGAGAAAATGCTGAAAAATCTGTCTATAACTCTGCCGTCCTTGAAGAAATAGCTAAAATGACATTTATAAGTCTTTCTTTAAATCCTTGCCTTGCTCAACTACCGAAATACATAGTACAAAAACATTATAATCGCAAGCACGGGAAAAATGCGTACTATGGACAACAAAAAAAATAAAGGAACAAAAATGAAGAAAATAAAAATAATTCATTTATTTGCTTTTTTGTTTTTTTTTACTCTTATATTTTCATGCACAAAAAATCAAAATGAAAAACCTAATATTAACAATAATATCATCATAGGTTTTTCTCAAATTGGAGCGGAAAGTGCATGGAGAACGTGCAACACACAGTCTATGCAAGAAGCTGCGTATCATGCCGGCATTCAATTACTGTATGCTAACGCGGAACAAAAACAAGAAAACCAAATAAAAGCCATTCGTTCATTTATTGTTTACCAAGTCGATGTTATTGTTTTTGTTCCAATAGTACAAAGTGGCTGGGATAACGTTTTGCAAGAAGCTAAAGAAGCCGGCATTCCCGTCATCATTATTGACAGGAAAATTAAAACTACTGACGAATCTTTATTTACTGCTTTTATCGGTTCCGATCATATTGAAGAAGGCAGAAATGCGGCACGTTTTTTGCTAAAAAAATTTAATGACGAACAAAGAAATTACAGAATATTGGAAATTAGAGGAACTGAAGGTTCTTCCGTTGCTGCCGGTCGCTCAGCAGGTTTTCGACAGATACTTAAAACAGACAAACGCTTTACCATAACAGCAAGTGAAAACGGCGACTTTTTGCGTTCGCGTGGAAAAGAAATAGCTGAAACATATTTGAAAAAAGACAAAGACCTTCCTTTTGATATTCTGTTTTCACATAATGACGGAATGACTTTAGGTTTTTTAGATGTATTAGAAAAAACAGATATTAAACCGGCACAAGATTTAATAATAGTAAGTGTCGATGCAGAACAAGCAGCTATTGATGCCTTAAAAGACGGTAAAATAAACTGCGTTGTTGAATGCAATCCAAAACTGGGAAACCCCGTTATGAAAACCGTTAAAATGCTAAGCGAAGGAAAAACCGTTCCTAAAATTACACATATTCCTGAAAACGTTTTTACCGAATGGGACGATCTTAGTCTTTTTCCTCTGCGCGGGTATTAATATGAAAAACAATAGCCGAAGCATAAAAAAAACAATTCAATTTTCTTATTTCTTAATTATCACACTCATGGTATTACCGACTATATATTCAGTTTCCGTTTCGCACACTTATACCAATCGTTATGACAAATTAATTACAAATGTTAGCAAAGCAAATAGGCTAAACCAAATGGTTAAAATTCAAATATCAGATGAAGTGTGGGATATTGTTGCAGGAAAAATAAATTTTTCTGAAGGAAAGCAGTATGAAATTATCAGCAATATTCGTGCCGGCATTGAAGAAATTTCTGCCTCGACAGTTCTTTTAAAGAATAGACAATATCTTGAAGTGTCGTCTCGTGCATTATCAACTCTGGAAAAATATGTTGACCATTTAGGAAATCAAATTCAGAACTCTGCTCCTGTCGCTGAAAATGAAATTATTCTTGAAGAAGTACGCGGTGTTGCATCACTCATTTATGACATTCTTCAAACTTTCATCGTTGCAGAAATTGAATCTACAGCAAAAACAAACGAGACCATAAAAACTTCTTACGCACTTCTTACAATTATTCAGATAATTATCACGGTTATTGTTATTGGCATTGCTATTTTTACTTTAACTTCCGTATCCGAAAAAATTAGAAAACCCATTATACAACTGGAGCAGCTTTCATCACAAATTGCAGAAGGAAATCTTGAAGCACGGGCCGTAAAACCTTTTGTTGAAGAGCTTGACAACCTGACATTAAACTTAAATAGCATGGCTGAAAAAATAAAAGAGCTCATTGATGAAAATATTAGAGAACAACAAAATTTTCAAAAAGCACAAATGAAAGCCCTTCAAGCTCAAATTACACCTCACTTTTTATATAATACTTTCGATACGATAATCTGGCTTGCAGAATCTATGAAAACAGATGAGGTAATTAAAATTACAAAAGCATTTTCAAATTTTTTTAGAATATCACTCAGTAAAGGCAGAGAGTGGTTAACCGTTGAACAAGAAATTGAACATATTAAAAGTTATCTAACCATTCAAAAAATTCGCTACAGAGATATTCTTGATTATTCTATTTCTTTTGATGAGGAATTAAAAGATTACAAAGTTTTAAAACTTATTCTTCAGCCCCTTGTAGAAAATGCAATCTATCACGGCATAAAAAATAAAAGAGGCAGAGGCATTCTTAATGTAAATCTTAAAAAAGAAGAAAATAGATTGCATTTTTCCGTTTCAGATAATGGAATAGGCATGACAGAAGAAAAACTTAACATTATTTATAATGAGCTTAATTCAAAATCAAATACGGAAAATCTTAAAACAGTATACGGCTTATTCAGTGTACAAAAAAGACTTGAATTGTATTATAATGAAAATATAAAATTGCTTATTGAAAGTGAATACGGAAACGGAACTGTAGTTTCCTTTAAAGTCCCCGCGGAGAAAGAAGATGTATAAAGTTTTTATTGTTGATGATGAAGTAATTGTACGTGAAGGTATTAGAAATAAAATACAGTGGGACGAAACCCCTTTTGTTCTTTCAGGAGAAGCAGGAGATGGAGAAATTGCCCTTTCCATGATACAAGAAATAAAACCTGACATACTCATAACCGATATTAAAATGCCTTTTATGGACGGATTGGAACTTTCCATGATTGTTAAAAATATTCAACCGTGGATAAGAATCATTATTCTTTCAGGACATGATGAATTTGATTATGCAAAAGAAGCAATAAAAATCGGTGTTGACGATTATATTCTAAAACCGTTTTCATCAGAAGACTTAATGAAATCTATGCTTAAGGCATCAAGAAAAATTGACCAACAAAAAAATCAAAACATAAATAAGCCAAAAGATGAAGACAGTGCACATTATTTACAGTTTTTACATAAACAAAATTTTTTAAGAAAAATACTTACAGAACAACACAGCACAGAAAACCTCCTTATTGAAGCCGCTAAATATGAAACAGATATTAGTGCAAATTTTTTTACCGTATGTCTTTGTCAAATTAATTCCACTGACGAATCAGGAACTGCTTTACAGAGCATACGTAATCGTATACATGCTTGTACAGAAAAAAATAATAATATATTAGCTTATACTATTTCCATAGAAAGATTTGCTTGCATTGTTAAAAGCTCACATAAAGATAAAATTGAAGAAGAGTCTTTTTCTTTTGCACAAATGATACAGCATGAAGTGATGATTGAAAAAAATAGCACTGTTCTTATTGCAATAGGTTCCATTGCAGAAAATCCTTCACAAATTGCAAAGTCTTTTTCCGATGCAGAAAATATTTTAAGCTTATGCAAAATATCCGGAAAAAATAAAATTTTCTGCTATGGAGATATTCAATCACATGAAAACTCAAACCTAATTCTTCAAGAACATGACCCCATAGTAGAACAGTTAATGTACGCATCTAAAAATGAAGTTGAAAAAATAGTAGACGGTTACATTGATTTATTAGGAGAAAATCCTGAACACTTTAGCATTATTGCCTCTTATCTACTTATTGAAGTTATTATGGCCGTTTCAAAATTAGTTGAAGAATTAGGTGATGACATTCAGAACGTAATGCCAAGAATTTTAATGCGTGACTTTGTAACTCAATCTGTAGCAAGTCCTGAAATACTAATTCATGAAATTAAAATAATGCTTCATGAAATAATTGCTTGGAGAGATAAACACTCTTCCGGCCGTTATGCAGATGTAATTCTTAAAGCTAAAAAATATATTGAAGAAAACTACAATAATCCTTCTATTTGTTTACACACCGTTGCCGAACACGTTTATTTTAGTCCAAATCATTTTAGTACTGTTTTTTCACAAGAATGCGGACATACTTTTATTGAATATTTGACAGATATAAGAATTGGACAAGCTAAAAAATTATTAAAAACAACACAAAAACGTAGTACGGATATTGCCTATGAGATAGGTTTTTCCGATCCTCATTATTTCAGTTACGTTTTTAAAAAACACACAGGTATGTCTCCGCGTGATTACAGACAATAATATCTTTTTTAAATTTTCCGAATAAAAAAAACATCAAAACAAATTTACTAAACATTTCTAACTTAATTCTAACAATCTTTTTACATTTCTTTAACTTTTCTATGAAAAACATCGCTTGTAAAGTTACAAAACATAGGATAAAATCATATAGACACAGGAGTTTAAAAGATTGTTTTCTGAAATTATCAATAAATACGATTTAATATTTTCAACCGTTATTTACGCTTTTGGCGTTGTTTATTTGCTTTTAGGAATATATGCATTATCAGTTAATAGCAAAGGCATTATTAATAGAATTTTTTTTTACTCACTACATCTTTAACTTTTTGGTCTTTTACATATTCCATTTCCCTTACGGCTAATACAATAGAAGAAAGTATTTTTCAACACAGTTTATCTGTTTTCGGTTGGGTAAACACTCTTCCTAATAACATATATGGATTTTTACTTTTTTTCTACTTTTTTATTTTTGGAATTGCAAGTCTCATTTTACTTTTCCGCTGGCAAAAAAAATTTCAGCAAATACTTTTTTGAAAAAAGATGCTCAAAAAATTAAGCTCATTCTAATTTTTTCAGCGATTATCAGTATCTTAACGGATATATTGCCTAATCTTTTAGGCTTTGCACTTTTTCCAAAAATTGCAATCATTACTTATATCTTCCCTGTCGTAACTGTTTTTTTAACATTAAAAAATTAGGTCTCCTTTTTGAAATAAGCAATCTTAATCCTGAATCTTTAGTATTTGGTAATACATCTGAAAAAGACAGATTAAAATTATTTCAAGCAGCATCTTTCATTTTTATTATTGGTGGTGCAATATCTTTTTTTACACGAATATTTGTTTTAAGAGGAGAATTTAAAACTGATTTTTTAATTCCTTTAGGTTTAATTTTAGTTGGGTTATTCATAAAAATTATTCCTGTTTTTTCAAAAAATATAAAATTGCAAAAATTTGTATTTATGCTTATGTCTACATTGGGATACTTTATTGTTTCCGTTAAAATATTAATAAAGGCTTAACAACTATATGGGCTACATATATTTACTTTCTTCTTTTTACTATTGTAATGGACAGTAGATTTAACGCCGCATTCTTTGCTGTTATTAGTATAGTTTTGCAATTTATTTTTTTTATAACTAAATCCGAATTTATTGTTACCATAAGTAAAGCCGATTATATTATCAGAATAGCTATTATTGCCGTTTCATATATTTGCATAGATTATTTAACACAGATACACACAAAAAAAGTAAAAGCGTATGAAAAATTTGCAAAGCCTCAAGAGATACTCGAAAAAATTTCATCTAATTTTATTTCCTTAAATAAAGATAATGCTAATAATAAAATTGATGAGCTTTTTGAAATGTCTGCTAGCATACTTCATTTTGATTATGCTTTGTTATTGGAATTCAGTGACGACTTTGAAAATACAACTATTATAAATACTTATACTAACAATGCTATAACCAAAATACCGTTTCGCTATCAGCAGGGACAAACTTCCAAAACATCTTCTCTACCTGTTGTTGGTTGGATGATTAATCATAAACAACCTATTGTTTGTGAAAATATTGCAGACATTTCCTTTCGAGAACATGAAGCAGCACGAAACTACTTTATGGCTCAAAATATTAATTCTTTTTTTGCCATTCCTATAATGATAGATGACAGAATAGACGGTATTCTTGCTATTGAATATAACAACCCTGTCGAATCAAATGACGTTGAAAATCAACTGTCCATTTTAACAATCTTAGCAAATATTTTAGGCGACGCAAAGAAAAAAATTCTGTACGAAGAAAAATTACATAAAACAGCATATTTTGATAAGTCCACAAATCTGGCAAATAAAAATCTACTAGTTGAAAAATTTAAATCAATAATTTCAAATGAAAAGGAATCAAAAAAAATAGCTGTTCTAGATATTGAAATAGAAAATTTAAAATTAATAAATGAGACATTCGGCTATATATTTGGAGAAACTGTTATCCAGAAAACTGCATCTATTCTAAAAGATTTATTTCAAGACAGTATCATAATTGCAAGAACGGAAGGTAAAGAATTTATTGTTGTAACTTACTACAAAAAAGAAAGCGAAATTAGAAAAAGAGCCGAAAAAATCAGTAATTTCTTTTCTTTACCTTTGTTCACGGAAACAGGTATAAAAAGATTATTTGTTATTATAAATATTGGAATATCTGTCTATCCGGAAAATGCTAGAGACGCAATAACACTTTTAGAAAATGCAGAACTAGCCGGAAAATATGCCCGCACAACAGACGGAAAAATTGCATTTTATAAATCACAAATGAAGGACTATATAACTGAAACTGCCTTGCTTACCAATAGGCTTTTTCATTCTTTACAAAACAGAGAATTTTATCTGGAATTTCAACCACAAGTTGATGCCACTACTGAAAAAGTTGTAGGAGTTGAAGCACTACTTAGATTAACTCCTGAAAATGGGAAAAGAATTGGCCCTGACAGATTTATACCAATACTGGAAAATACAGGATTAATTTACGATGTTGGTTATTGGGTTTTGAAACAATCAATAATCGCACACCAGCAACTTATTGAAAACGGTTTTCCGCCTCTTCGTTTTTCTGTAAATGTTTCTGCCGTGCAGTTTAGAAAAGATGATTTTGTAAAAATTATTTCAAATATTTTACAAAGTAGCCAAATTGATCCGCAATATATTGAATTGGAATTAACTGAAAGTGCTATTTCTGAAGATTTATCTGAGACAATAGAAAAAATGTTACAACTAAAAAAACTAGGTGTTACTGTTGCCATAGATGATTTTGGCAAAGGATATTCATCGTTACATCGTTTAGAAGCAATGCCTTTTGACAGAATAAAAATTGATAAAAGCATTACAGATCGTATTG
>JAAYNH010000047.1 GCA_012520945.1 Treponema sp.
CTTCATTTGTTACAAATGAAGCAAAAAGAGATTCACAAGATTCATTAAAGGAAATTATTCGTGACACTGAGTATTCGAAAAGCTTCTTCATCTGATATTTTAAATACATTTAATCTGTCAAATGATTCAATAGTAAGACAAAGTTCATTCACTTCAGATCCTATACTATTTCAAAATCATGAAAAATGGTTCAATCAAATACTTGATAATAAAAGTATTCTTTTTTATGTTATTCATGACGGGGAAAACTTTGTTTCACAAATAAGGTATAAGAAAACATCCGATACAGCTTGTGAAATAAGCATTAGTATTACAGAAGAATATAGAGGAAAACATGTCGGATCTCAATGTCTTTCTTTATCAATACAGGAATTAAAAAAGGAATGGAAATGCTGTTCAATAGTTGCAGAAGTGAAAGAAGAAAACTCTGCTTCAAATAATTTTTTCTTGAAAAACGAATTTTATTTAGTAAGAAAATATTTAAAAGACGGGAATACTGTTTTTGTTTATAATAGAAATATTTCTAATAATAGAACTTTTATTATTGCAGAACTTTCTGCAAATCACGGACAAAAACTTTCAATCGCATTAGATACAATAAAAGCTGCAAAAGAAGCAGGTGCAGATGCAGTAAAAATACAAACTTACACCCCGGACACCATTACTATAAATTGCGATAATGAATACTTTCAAATTAAACAGGGCACTCTTTGGGATGGAACAATACTGTATAATTTATATAAAACAGCTTATACACCTTGGGAATGGCATAATGAATTATTTGAATATGCAGAAAAAATTGGAATTACCTTTTTTTCAACTCCATTTGATAAATCAGCTGTAGATTTATTGGAGAAGCTAAATAATCCTCTATATAAAATTGCCTCTTTTGAATTAAATGATATTCCACTCATAAAGTATGCTGCTTCCAAGGGTAAGCCCATGATTATGTCAACAGGAGTTTCAACGCTTGAAGAAATAGAAGAAGCAGTGCAGGCATGTTACGCGGTAGGTAATTATGATATTACGTTATTAAAATGTACTTCTTCCTACCCTGCACCTCTGGATGAAGCTAATCTTTTAACCATACCGAATATGATTAAAAGATTTGGAATCAAAATAGGATTATCTGATCATACTATGGGAGACATTGCTGCCTCAACAGCTGTTGCTCTTGGTGCATCTGTTATTGAAAAGCATTTTATACTTGACCGTTCTTTAGGCGGTCCTGATGCTGATTTTTCAATGGAACCTTCAGAATTTGAAATAATGGTTGAGAGGATAAGAGATGTTGAAAAAACACTAGGTTCTGTAAGCTATGAGTTGTCAGATAAAATGAAAAAAAATAGAAAATTTTCACGTTCATTATTTGCAGTAAAAGATATTAAAGAGGGTGAAGTCTTTACAGAAGAAAATGTCAGATCTATACGTCCGGGAGATGGATTAAGTCCGAAGTATTTACCGGAAATACTTGGTAAAAAAGCAAAAAAAAGTATCACATTCGGAGAGCCCATTTTATGGGATTTGATTAATTTAAAAGGATAATTAAGTGAATATAAAAAATATTTAGCAATCATTCCTGCTCGTGGCGGTAGTAAACGGTTGCCACGCAAAAATATCTTGCCACTTGCA
>JAAYNH010000048.1 GCA_012520945.1 Treponema sp.
CCAATTATGTATTGATAATGATTTACCACCACTTATTTCAAGCATTACAGTTTTGCGATTAAAGCGTTCAGGCGAAAAAATCGCCAAAGACCTTCAGGCCGAAGCCAGAAAACCAGACTTATTTGGAGAAGATAAAAAACAAGTTCCAGACATTGGTTTTAAGGTTTTCGACAGTGTCGAAGCACCAGCGTTAGAAGTGGATGAAAAAGGACAGATTTCTATTAGTTTCAATGACTCTGATGCTTTGAGCCGTATTTACAATATGATTTTCACCGTTGGGTTAGACGAACCAACACAAGTTCCCGAAGAAGTAGTAAAAGATTGTATTTATAAAATTGGTAGCCATTATTACATAACCAACAGCGATAAAATAACCAGTGATGATTATTCTAACGCCATTAAAAATGGCAAAGTATTTATTGATGGTTGGACAGCCAGCCTAAATGGAACTTTGCAGAACTATAAAGAAGATGTGAAAATTGTGTTTTAGTACAATCGCCTACGCACGTCCTGTGCTTCGGCGGAAGAGGGGCGCGAAAAAAATTTGAAGAAGGAAGAGGCATCCAACAACTGCTTCAACCTGATATTTTCTTTGTCACATTTTGTGCAGTCGCTTTGCTCGGCAAAAAGTGCGCCAATCCCTTCGGGCCGGAATTACAGGTTAAGCAAATGTTGGGCAGATGCGCCTTACGGCGCACCAGACCACAGATTATTCTACGCGAGCGCCATCCGTGGCGCTGGCCATGACACGATCAAAAAAATATGATATTGTCAAGCTTAGGTGGTAAGCTGTGAAAACTGGGATATTCCTTAGACTGTATGAGCTAAATATAACTTATGACAGGTTGAAAGCTGACTTTTATACTGAGCATTATTCGATTTTGAAAAGTAAGGGAAGGGTTATTATTGGAAAAGCTGGGGCAGGCTTTCAACAGTCGAAAATTGACGCCTTGAATGAATATATTAAAAAGAACGATCAAATTATTCTATTTTTATATAGCTCAAAACAGAAAAAGCTATTTAAATCATCAATTGTTTGTATAAGCGATAAATTGCCAACTGATTCCACATTATATCCAAAATACTACAATGAGCTTTCCAAGATAAAATTAGCTTTTACCGCAACGGACATTTCAGAAGTTAATATGGAATTGCTTGATAGCGTAAAGTTGGCATCTAATAAAAGAAATATAATGGAAGTAATTAAAAGCTGTAGAACAGCTTGTATGATTGTTGAACATAATTAGGAGATACAATGCAGTTTTCAGAACTTAGAGACTTAATTAGGGATGAGTCGGGCAAAGGCGATTTCACAAGAGCTGGTGATTCAATACAAGAAGTAGTGTTTTCACTGGAAAAATCTACCTTAATCCCAATAATTACCGAAATTGGTGCTATACCAGAAGATATTGGACATGATTCAAGTGAAGAGAAACTTTACGCTAAAGTTGCAGATATTGTATTAGCGAAGTGTTTCCAAGAACTAGGATTACAATCAACCGTAAACCGTGAACGAGCAAATTGTGCAGATGTTGTAGCAAAGAGCCAAATCCATAGCTATACATTGGTTGGAGATGCAAAGGCTTTTAGATTAAGTCGTACCGCTAAGAATCAAAAAGATTTTAAAGTTAAATCTATGGTTGATTGGCGTGGTGACAACGATTATGCCGTTCTTGTTTGTCCCTTTTATCAGTATCCAAAATCAAATAGTCAAATATATGGTCAAGCCTTGGATGGGAATGTGACCCTATTTTCTTGGGAGTATCTATCAGTTCTTTTGGAGAATAGCATTATTGAGTCACCTGAGCTAAATCTCTCTGTTTTATGGAATGTAAGTAATGTACTGTCGGGTACAACTGCTGTTGCAGATAAAAATGATGCATTCTTACAGAAACAAAACGAATTAATCAGAAGTCATCTGCATTTATCAGAAGAAATTTTCAATGCAAAATTTGCTGACTTCAAAACTAAAATCATTAATCGTGGAGAAATTGAAATCTCATATTGGAAAAGCCAAATAGAATTGATCAAAAACTATACACGAGAGCAAGCAATTAAAGAATTACTAACTTCTTTGAAACTGAATGAAAAAATTGCTTCAATAAAAAAATTTATTGATTCTTTGAGGGACTAAATGACAGTAAAAGAAGTATGTACTGTAAACAATATTATCAATGGAGACTCTATTGAACTAATAAAAAAAATGGATTCAGAATGTATTCATTTGATTCTTAGTGATATTCCTTATGGCATTGGTGTAGAGGATTGGGATGTATTGCATTCAAATACTAATACTGCTTATTTAGGAACTAGCCCTGCTCAAGAAAAGGCAGGTGCAGTTTTTAAGAAGAGAGGAAAGCCATTAAACGGCTGGTCAGAAGCAGATCGCTTGATACCAAAACAGTACTATGATTGGGTCTCAACATGGGCTTCTGAATGGTATCGCGTACTTAAACCAGGCGCGAGTGCCTTTGTTTTTGCTGGCAGACGGTTGGCCCATCGTGCTATATGCGCATTTGAAGATGTTGGATTTACATATAAAGATATGATTGCTTGGGAAAAGGAAAGAGCCGCTCATAGGGCGCAAAGAATCAGCGTTGTCTTTGAACGCAGAGATGATACAGATTCAGCAAATAAGTGGATTGGATGGAAAGTAGGCAATCTGCGTCCAACATTTGAACCTATTCTTTGGTTCACAAA
Organism: Treponema sp.; assembly: GCA_012520945.1. Taxonomy (GTDB): domain Bacteria; phylum Spirochaetota; class Spirochaetia; order Treponematales; family Treponemataceae; genus JAAYNH01. The sequence goes on from JAAYNH010000048.1 coordinate 2,701, forward strand.
GCCTTATCGTATCGGCGGCACTATTGCAGATAATGTTTTACAGAACGGAGTTGGTGCATATAATGAAAGTATATTATCAAATTATCAACAAGAACCTAACAATATATTAAGAGTTCAAGCGCAACGAAAAGATTCTGGATTGCACCCAACTCAAAAACCGCTTGCATTGATGGAATTATTAATTGAACTTACTACAACAAAAGATCAAGTTGTTTTTGATCCTTTTTGTGGAAGTGGAACGACTTTAGTTGCAGCGTTAAAACTGGGTAGGAAATATATCGGCATTGAAAAAGAACAGGTATATTTTCAAGCTGCAAAAAAACGATTGGAAGAAGAAGCGAATTTACTAAAAAACACATTGTTTTAAGACAATTTGCCGTCCATGGCAAATTGTCTTTCTACGTGGTGGTCTTCTGCCCAACAACTGCTTCAACCTGACATTGCTATTGTCATACTTTTTGCTAATCGTCGCTGCGCTCCTCGGCAAAAAATGCGCCTATTAATAATCCTGAATAACCGAGTATAATAATTACATAAGAGGAGTGTTTATGGCTGATCTCGAGAAATATAGAGAAGGTTATCAGGATATAAAAAATATAGTGAGATCAATTCCAGAATCCTTGCTTGACTTTATTCCTGCATATGAAAATGCTTGGTCAATACAAGAACATATCATTCATTTAGTAGATAGTGAAACAAATGGCTTAGTAAGGCTAAAATCAATTATTGCACAGCCAGGATCTGATTGTTATGTAATGGATGAAGATATTTGGACAAAAAATATAAGAAGAAAAAATGAAGATATAAATAAATACTTGGAATTGTTTAAAAGTATTAGAGAAATAGCATATGATTTTATCAAAGATGAATCACAAGAAAATTGGAAAGGACAATACAATGGGTGAATATTTATAAAAAACATAAATTTTATAAAACTTGTCAAAAGTGTTTTTTTATTCTATATTAATACCATTATGAACAATGAACAAATTAAAGACTTGCTTTTGGATATTCGCAACAGTGAACTGGATTTTTCGGTGACACTTTCCGGTAAAGAAAGTAAACGAGTAAATGGTCTTTATAAACCTGAAAGTCGTGAAATTATCCTTCATAATAAAAATTTTAATAACGATAATCAGTTAATTTATACTGCAATTCATGAATATACACATCATATAATGAATGAACAAATTATGCAAAACTCCGGTGGTAAACTGACGCTAAACACAAGTCGTAGTCACACAAACGCTTTTTGGGCTCTTTTTCATGAATTATTAGTAATTGCTGAAGAAAAAGATTATTATAAATTGACTTTAGAAGAATCACCGGAATTAGAAGAAGTGACCAAAAAAATTCGAACAGAATATTTAGAAAAAAACGGTCAACTTATGATTGAGTTCGGTAAATTGCTTATGGAAGCACATAAACTTTGTACGGATGCAAATATTCGTTATGAAGATTATATCGATAGGGTTTTGCAATTGCCACGACAGGCTGCAAAAACAATTACAGCTGTAAGTAACGCAAATATAAATCCTGCCGTAGGTTTTGAGAATATGAAACTTCTTGCAAGCATAAAAAATAAAGATAAGCGCATTGAAGCTGAAGCTGAGCTGGAAAGTGGCAAAAGTTATGATACTGTGCGTAATATGATGAAACGAAAAAGTAAAGAAGTTGATGAGAAGACTAAGCTTGAAAAAGAAAAACAACGTCTGGAAAAAACGATTGCAGCATTAAAAACAAGATTGGAAATTATATCCGACACATTGGAACAACTTGGTTAGATATTTTTTGTGCTTTGTAAAATTAAATAAAGCCGAGTTTTTCTAAAATGATGGCTGCTGCAACAGTAGCGGCACTTTCAGTTCGTAGGATTCTATTTCCTATGGAACAACTGATAAAACCAGCATTTTTCAAAAGATTGCGTTCGTTATTTGTCCAGCCACGTTCACTGCCAATTGCGGCATAAACACATTTTTTAGTATTCTTTGAAACGTCTTTAACACAATGCAAATGTTCATCATTTATAATATGATTCATAAATTGACCTAAGCTGTGTTTTGGTGCAACATTATCTAATGTGGCTTTTGCACAATTTTCAAAAAATTCATCATGAATATGCAAAAAATGCAAACATTGTGAAACATCTGTGTGCAAAAACAGTTTTGGAATATGTGTGCTTTTTGCCTGGACACTGCCTTCGATTAAAAGATTTTCCGCCGTGCCTTTTTCAACTATATTTGATTGCAGATATGATTTTTCGGTTAATTCTGTTCCTGTTAAATGAATTTCGCAAATACCAAGTCCTGCCATGTCACGAAAAAGGCGTTTGAGTTGAATTGGACGCGGAAAGCCGACAATCATTTTCAAACTATTTAGCGGAATGCCATCATTTTCAGGAATAAAGTCAAAATAAATAGCTACGTCGTCAATTTTTGAGATATGTGCTTTTCCTGCATTGCCTCCAATAATTCCGGCTTCAAAACTGTCCCCTTCTTTTTTGTGCAAAATTTCCAAAATATGTTTTGCTCTTGAATCTTTATTTGAAAGGGGTAAATTTATTTCTTCAGGAGCGAATAGTGCAATATTCATATGAGAAAATATAGCAAAATTTAAACAAAAAAGCTATTATCCGTACTTGATATATTTATACTCTGTGCTAAAATATTTACTATGAAGAGATTTTTTTTTTACTTGTTATTATTTTCATTGCTATTTTTACAATAACCGGATGCGAATTTTTAATAAATGCTATACCAAAAATTCCGGAAGATTTGTCTATTATAAAAGATGAAACCACAGCAAATAAAGCAAAACTTTCATGGAAAGGTGGTGAAACTGAAGAATTTTATGTATTTTTTAATACAGAAAATAATCCTAATACAGCTGTTCTTGTAAAAATTGTTCAAACAACATATACTGATGTCGAATTATATTCGGGAAACTATAATTATTTTTGGGTTCGCTCTGCAACTTTTTTGGGAGCTTCAGATTTTTCTGAAGGAGTATATTTATATGAAGAACCGGGAGCTGTTCAAAATTTAAAGGTAAGTTATGTTGAAGACGAATGGGCGTCTTTTATTTGGACTGCACAAAATGGAAAAAATGCACAAATAAAATATGAAATAGAATGTATAAATGATTCGGATGATTCTGTTGTGCTTTCAGAAACAATTTTGCAAAGTAATCTTTTAATAGAAGATTTAAATGCAAATACAAATTACACTTTATCAATAAAAACAATTTATGGTACAACTTATGTTGGAGAGGTAAATGAAAAAATAAAAACTCTGCTTAAAAAAACAGATCCCACTATAGTTGAAATTTCACCGCAAGAAATTCCGCAACAAAAAAATTATACAGTTTGTGTTCCTGGAAATTATATTGCATATATTGTAAATATAAATCCGAACGATAATCCTCTCCCTGGAGTTTTAAGTCAAAACATTCGTACAGATAAAAAAATACGAAAACCTGCTATGGTTCCTTCACTAAAAGAAGAAAGTTTTAAAAATGAGGAAGGGCTTTCAACTATATTTTCAAACGGAGTTGAACGCTATGAAATGCAAATGCCTGTTTTTGAAAGGCCTTTCTCTTTGACGCGTACATTAAAAACACCAACATTTACTCCTTTTAAAGAAGGAGATACAAAAATTTTTAATTGTGACGGTAGTGGCACAAGTGAAGCAAATTGGGTTGACAGAAAAGTTCCTGCAACAATGCGTTATAAAGGTGAACATTGTTATGTTTGGGTTGCGAATGATAATTATAATGAAGATAATACTCGTTCTGTTGTGAATAATAATAAAGTTAAGCAGTTTCAAGTAGAAATTTTTGGAAAGGCATTTGATAATATTTATCCGCACATGATTAATATGTTTGGCAAAAAATATTCCGTACAAAAGACAGGCAAAATTGCACCAAATGATAAAATATCAATCTTTTTATATGATATTATGGAAGATTTTAGTGAAAATCAAATGGGTGGTGTGCTAGGATATTTTTGGGGTGCGGATATGAATCATGATTATGCAATTGCTAATGAATTGGAATTAATAAATATTGATGTTCATTTTGTAAATATTTATCCTGAGTTGGCAGCATCAACTTTAGCACACGAGTTTCAGCATATGTTACGTTATGTGAATAAAGATTTTTTAAACCCCGGTGATGAAACATGGGTTCAAGAAATGATGTCCATGTTGTGTGAAGATATTTTGCAAGATAAAATAACTTTGGAGAATTATGAACCTGGTAAAGAACGTGTTTTTATTGGGGACAGTGAATCTCCAAAAGGACGTCTTTATCAATTTTTATGCACATATTATGACGGCGGATTGTTTTTTTGGGAAAATAAAACTATGTCATATTCGCGAACGTATGCTTTTGGAGCTTGGCTTGTTAGAAATTACGGAGGTGTAAAGTTGCTTAAAGAAATGGCAACAAATTCACAAATTGGTCTTAACTGTGTAATTTCCGCATTGCAGAGTTGTGGTGTAAATAAGCCTGTTGAAAAATTATTGGAAGAATATGTGGTGTCTTTACTGTACAATGTTTTACCTGCGGACAAAGCAGAATCATATAAATTAACTACTTTATATAAAGACTCTCCAAGTGAAACTATTGCCGGGCAAACTTATGCTTTTAAAGCCATAGATATGTCAAGATATTATTATTATAATAATAACGGTGCACAGTTTGGGCTTTTTGCATTTCCTGCAGAGAAGGATCCGGCTGAATATATGCCAAGTATCAATGATGTAAAATATTTTTGTGCCGGTGGTTTTACTGTTCAAAAACTGTATGATAATACAAATTCCGCAGCGGAAAAATATCTTGATTTTGAATTTACGGATTTAGCAGAATCAACTTGTGGTGTAAAAACCTTTATAATTATGCGATAACATGCTATACTGAGTTTATGACAAATTCATTTTCTCAAGATTTAGGTAAAAGTGCCGGAATTGTGGCACGGGAAGTTTGTGGAATAAAGAAAGGCGAGCGAGTTTTAATCGTTTCAAATCCTCTCAAAGAAACAGAAGCCATAGCTCAAAGTTTGTTCAAAGCTGTAGGTGAATGTGGTGGCGTACCTATAATTGTGTTTCAGCAGGAAAAAACATTGCTTGATTATGCTGACCCAATTGTAATTGCGGCTTTGAAAAGTAATCCCGATGTTTTTTTATCTATAAGTGCAAATAAGCTGGGTAAAGATGAAGAAGCTATGAAAAAGCCTTATATTGCAGACGATGGAAAAACGTATAATCACATTTTTGACTATTTGCTTTATGGTGCTAAAGAAATGCGCGCCGTGTGGACACCAGGGATTACTCAAGATATGTTTTCACGAACGGTAAAAATTGATTATGATTTGCTTTCTAAACGATGTACCGCTTTAATGAAAGTTTTGCACGGTGCTGATTATGTACATGTTACAGCACCGGCTGGCACCGACGTTAAAGTTATCATAAAAGGCAGAAAACCCTTTGCTGACGACGGGAATTTTACAGAGGCCGGTTCCGGTGGTAATATTCCTGCCGGCGAAGTTTTTATTAGCCCTGTGGTAGGCGGAACAGAAGGGAAAATTGTTTTTGACGGCTCCATGAGTTTAAATTCTGAAGATATATTAATTCAAGAACCAATTATTGTAGATGTTGTTGACGGATATGTTACAAATATTGTTAGTTCTTCAAAAAAACCGGCAACTTTTTCTTCAAATGATGCGGGAAAGCTTTTGGACACAATTACGGCAGCGGAGGAAAAAGCTTTGCAAATGGAAGCTGAAGGTAAGTTGCCTAAAGGCATGGGAGAGGTTTACAAAAAAAATGCTCGTCACATTGGTGAGTTGGGTATAGGATTGAACCCTGCCGCACAAGTAAAAGGTAATATGCTTGAAGATGAAAAAGCTTTCCGCACATGTCATTTTGCAATTGGGTCAAATTATGATGGAGATGCTGATACATTAATTCATTTAGATGGCGTTGTGTTAAATCCAACAATTACTGTATATTATGCTGACGGTCGTAATGTAGTTATTGAAAAAAACGGTATTTTGCAATAGGAAATATACAAAGGAAAAATATTATGGAAGTTAATTTTACAAATGTGCAAGATTCTTTTATATTGAATAATGGCGTGAAAATTCCTTGTGTTGGATTTGGCACATGGCGTGTAAAAGACGGTGAAGAAGCGTATAATTCCGTTCGCTGGGCATTAGATGCAGGTTATCGTCATATTGACACCGCCACTGCATATGAAAATGAATCAAGCATTGGTAAAGCACTAAAAGATTCAGGGATTGAACGTAAAGAAATTTTTATTACAACAAAATTGGGGAATAGTGACCATGGTTATAAAAAAACAGTGGCGGCATTCAATAAATCATTGGAACTTTTGCAAACAGATTATTTGGATTTATATTTAATTCACTGGCCAAACCCAATTATGTTTAGAGATAATTGGAAAAATGCAAATGCAGAATCGTGGAAAGCGTTTGAAGAATTTTATGAACAAGGTAAAATTAAAGCAATAGGTGTGAGTAATTTTTGGGAACATCACTTAGATGCTTTAAAAGAAAATGCAAAAATTCTGCCACAAGTAAATCAAATTCGTCTTTGTCCTGGAGAAACTCAAGATAATGTAGTTAAATATTGTAAAGAAAAAAATATTTTACTTGAAGCATACAGTCCTTTTGGGGCAGGAAAAGTTTTTGATGTGCCGGAATTACAAAATTTGGCAAAAAAATATGAAAAAAACATTGCACAAATTTGTTTGATGTGGTGTTTGCAAAATGGATTTTTACCCTTGCCTAAGTCTGTAACAAAAGAACGCATAATATCAAATATGGATTGCTTTGGTTTTACTTTAAGCGAAGAAGATATGAATATAATTTCCGGTTTGACAGGCGTTTGCGGAATGACTCGTAATCCGGATTTAACCGAATTTTAGTAAATGGAAAATTATGGAGAAAAATATGAAAGTATTAGTATTTGGTGGAGCCGGTTATATTGGTAGTCATGTTGTAAAAGAATTAATGAAAAGTGGTCACAAGGTTACTGTTTTTGATAATCTTTCTTCAGGATTAAAACAAAATCTTTTTAGGGAAAATGCTTTTATAAAAGGCGATATTCTTAAAATAAAACAAATAGAAAAAGCATTTTCAAAGGGCTTTGATGCATTTATTCATTTGGCGGCTTTTAAGGCTGCAGGTGAGTCGATGATTAATCCTGAAAAATATTCTATTAATAATATTAGCGGAACGATTAATATCTTAAATGCCGCAAGCAAATACGGTTGTAAATATATGGTATTTTCTTCATCGGCTGCAGTTTACGGTGAACCGAAAAAGTTACCCATTGATGAAAATCATCCTAAAGAACCTGAAAATTACTACGGTTTTACAAAGTTGGAAATTGAGCGTTTTATGGCTTGGTATGATAAATTACGTGGAATGAAATTTGCGTCTCTACGTTATTTTAATGCAGCCGGCTATGATCCGGAAGGTGTCATAACGGGATTGGAAAAAAATCCGGCAAATCTTTTACCTGTTATTATGGAGGCCGCTGTAGGAATGCGTAAAGGTATACAAATTTTCGGCAATGATTATGATACACGTGACGGTACGTGCATTCGTGATTATGTACATGTAACGGATTTGGCGGACGCTCATGTTAAAGCATTGGAATATATTAGCAAAAATAACGAAAGCCTCATAGTAAATTTAGGTAGTGAAACGGGCGTAACTGTTACGGAAATGTTGGAAGCCGCTCGCAACATTACAGGAAAAAATATAGAAGCAAAATATGTTGGCCGTAGAGCAGGAGATCCTGCTTGTCTTTATGCAACATCAAAACTATCTCATGAAAAATTAGGTTGGTTTCCTAAATATTCCGATGTAAATACATTGATAAAAACTTCATATGACGCATATTTGAAAAATCAATAAATTAAAAATATACAAATGATTAATGTAAAAGCTAATTTAATTAGGGAAATAAAATGAAAACGATTTTTGAAAATATCGACTCACACAGAAAAGATATGATTGAGTTGCAAAGTTTACTAACATCTATTCCGGCACTTGCTCCTGAAAGCGGTGGAGACGGTGAATTAAAAAAATGTGAAGCCTTGGAAAAGTATCTTAAAAAACACGGCATTAAACAACTTGAACGTTTTGATGCTCCCGATAATCGTGTAAAAAGCGGTATTAGGCCAAACTTAGTTGCCACTATTCCCGGCGAAACCGATGACGAAAAATTATGGATTATGACTCACATGGATGTAGTGCCGGAAGGAGATTTATCTTTGTGGCAAACAGATCCGTGGAAAGTTGTGGAAAAAGACGGTAAACTTTTTGGACGCGGTGTTGAAGATAATCAACAAGGTTTAGTTTCTTCCGTTTTTGCCGCATTAAGTTTATTAGAAAATAATATTAAACCTAAACGCACCGTAAAATTACTTTTTGTCGCCGATGAAGAAGTGGGTTCAAAATATGGCATTTCTTATTTGCTTGCAAATCATAAATTATTTAGTAAAAACGATATAATTTTAGTGCCTGATGGAGGCGACAGTAAAGGCGAAACTATAGAGCTGGCAGAAAAAAGTATTTTGTGGCTGAAAATAACTACTAAAGGGAAACAAACTCACGCGTCTAGACCCGATAATGGCATTAATGCTTTTTTGGCAAACTGTGATTTAGCATTAAAACTGAATAATTTGGAAAATTTGTTTCACGAACGCAATCCAATGTTTGACCCTGATCGTTCTACTTTTCAGCCTACAAAAAAAGAAGCAAATGTTCCGAATATAAATACAATTCCGGGTGAAGATATCTTTTTTCTTGATAGTCGTATTCTTCCGTGCTATAATCTGAATAAGGTGAGACAAGAAATTAAACTTTGTATCAAAGAAGTGGAAGCAACACATAAAGTAAAAATTTCCACGCAAGAGGTACAGGCAGAACAAAGTCCGTCAACACCGAACGATGCAAAGGTTGTTTCGCTTTTATCGGATGCTATAAAAAAAGTATATAAAAAAAATAGTCGAATTATTGGTATTGGAGGAGGAACGGTTGCGGGGCTTTTGAGAAAAGCAGGATTTTATGCGGCAGTTTGGGGTAAGTTGGACGAATGTGCACATAATCCTAACGAATATTCTAAGATAGATAATATGCTTGGAGATGCAAAAGTTATGGCATATATGATGATGGGCGAAAAACAAAATTAGTTTAAGATATTTAATTTATACATTTTATTAACACATAATATGGAGGAAAATGTGAAAAAAAAGGCGTTGGTTTTAATTAGTTTAGTAATTTTATCCTTTATATGTGGTTGTCAGTCAAATTCCGTACAAAGAATAGATCCGTCCGTTTCTAAAGATTTAAGCGGATATTGGAACGATACGGATGTGCGTTTTATTGCCGATACTTTGGTTCAAGAATGTGTGGACGCTCCAGCAATTCGTAATTATATCGTTCAGAATAAAAAATTTCCTACTTTGATTTTAGGTTCATTTAAGAATTTGAGCGATGAACATTTGGACACTTCTATTGTGGCAAAAAAATTCGAAGCTGCACTTGTAAACAGTGGAAAAGTAGATTTTGTAGCCGATTCAAAAGAACGTGAAGAAATCCGCAAAGAACGTGTAGACCAGTTAGAACATGCAAGTGAAGAAACAGCAAAAAGTTTAGGCTATGAAATTGGTGCGGATTTTATGCTTATTGGTACGGTAAAAACTATTGTTGATAGTGCGGACGGAAAAAGTGTGCGTAACTACATTGTAAATGCAGAATTAATTGATGTTGAAACGAACAGAAAACTTTGGGTTGGAGAAAATTCCGACATTAAAAAATTTATTTCCCGTTCAAAAGTACGTTTTTAATATTTTTAATATATGAAAAATATTAAGATATTTATTCTTATAGCGGTAATTTTCTCAATTGTGGCATGTGCAAGCATAGATGATCTGCAGATTGTAGAAGGTCATGTAAAAGCAGGTCAATATGAACAGGCATTGTTCCATGTTGAAGAAAATAAAGATATACTTTACGACAGTAAAGACAAAGTATTGTATTTTTTGGACACAGGATTACTTTTTCATTATAACGGTGATTATGAAAAGTCCGTTACAGTTTTGACTGAAGCGGAAAAACTTATGTATGAATATTTTTCTAAAAGTATAACTCAAGCACTTGGCACATATTTGGTAAATGACAAAGTAACGGACTATGCAGGCGAAGACTTTGAAGATATATACATAAATATTTTCAATGCACTTAATTATATTAATAATGATAATATTGAAAGTGCCTTCGTTGAAATTCGCCGGTTCGATAATAAACAAAAAGAACTTCAAGTAAAATATGCTAAGTCAATTGATTCGGCTAGAGAGCAGGCCGCAAAACACGGTTCACAATATACTTCCGATTTAAGTTCGGAGTTTCACAATTCCGCTATGGCACGATATTTAAGTATGCTTTTATATCGTTCTGAGGGTAAATTAGACTCCGCCACAATTGACAAAAAAATGATTGTAAGAGCCTTTAACGACCAAAAAAATATTTATACTTTTTCAATGCCTCAAAATTTAGATGAAGAATTTAATATTCCAGAAGGAAAAGCAAGGATTAATTTTGTTAGCTTTTCAGGAATTTCACCTGAAAAAATTGAAGAAGTGGTGAGAATTCCTTATTCGGATATTAATAATAATTTAAATTATATGCAAATTGCGTTTCCTAAAATGCAAAAACGCAGTAGTGATGTTGCCGGAGTTCGCGTAACTTTGAAAAAAAATATAATGCCTACACTGGCTCCTGAAGTAGTTTCAAGAGCATATTTAGCACCAATTGAAAGCATTGAAAATATTGCATTGGACACTTTTGCACGCAAACAACCTTTAATTTATTTTCGTGCTATTGTGCGAGGTTTAACAAAAACGGCAACATCTGAAGGCATGGATGTCGCAGGTCAAAACATAGGCGGAAGTGTTGGCTTGGCACTGTCTGTTTTTAGTTTTTTTAATGATCTTTCAAATAAATTAACCGAAAGAGCGGACACACGGGTAGCAAGATATTTCCCGGCAATAGCAAGTGTCGGTGGCATAAATGTAGAACCAGGAATTTATGATGTATTTTTTGAATATGTAAATAATTCGGGTGTTGTGATTAGTTCTGAAACAAAAACTAATTTTGAAATAAAAAAAGGCAAATTAAATCTTGTAGAAAGTATTTGTCTGAAATAATTGTATGAATAGGGGAAAAGCTATGAAATTTCCTAAAATTTCCATTATTGTAGTGTGCTTTTTAGCAATCGTTTTTATTTCTTGTGGTTCGAAAGTCTCTGAACAACCGTCAAAGGAAACTTCTGCACAAGCCGCTCAAAGAGCAAGAGAAACAGCAGATGATGCTTTTTTAAAAACGTTTGGTAGTTCAGTAGGCGTTAGTTCTAAAGATTCTTCGAGCAAAAAAGAAGCAGAAAAAAGCACACCTGTTGAAGAAAAGCCTGTAATGAAAATAGGTCAAGAACCTAGTTGGGTTAAGCAACCGCAAACAGGAGCAGACCAAAATCTTTTTCTTTGTGGCACCGGTGAAGGCAAAACGAGTGCTGAAGCGGAAAATAATGCAATAGCATCTTTGGCAAGAATTATTCGTCAAGATATATCGTCCCAAACAACAACGACGGACTCCGTAACTGTTAAAAATGATATTACAACTTCCAGTTCGTCTTCTTTAGATGAAATAGTTAAGACTGAAAGCTTAATTAAAGACTTGGTAGGAGTGCGTATTAAAGAATTTTACACAAATAAATTAGGTAGAATTCATGCTTTAGCTGTTATGAATCGTGCGGAAGCATCTGAAATATATGTAAAAAAAATTGCTGACACAGAACAAACCGTTTTAGACTTAATTGCCGACTCTGAAAAACAATCTAAAACATTTGAAGGTTATTTTGCTATTCGTAAAGCCGCAGCACTGGCAAACCAAATAGAAGACTATGCAAGTATTTTAGCCGTTGTTGACAAGCAGGTATTTCAAGCATACAAACCGATATATGGCTCCAAACAGGCAGTTGATAAAAAAGCATTTGAATTTGCAACATCGTTAGCAATTGGTGTTAATATTAAAGGCGATTATAACGGACGAGCCGCCGCTGCAGTTAGTAAGGTTTTAGGCGATTACGGTTTTTTTACTACAAGTACTAAGGCAAAATATTTAATTGAAGGAAACTTGGCATTTGACAATGCATCCGTGGGTAAAAATATTTTCGTGCGATATACGTTTGACAGTTATTTGAAAGATGTAGAAAACGGAACACGATTTTTTCCTTTTTCATCAAATGCACGTGAAGGACATTTGACAGAGGCTGAAGCAAAAAACAGAAGTGTGCGAACAATGGAAAAAAATATAGAAACTAAATTTGCACAGGCATTTAATGACTTTGTAGCTGCTCAATAAAACATATAAGAAAAGTTGCGTAATAAAACTATGTTTTTATGTACAAATTCGCAAAACAATGCTACAATTATCTTTAGCTATTCTTAATTTATATGGAGGAAAAGATGAAAGTAGCAAAAAAAATTGCGTTAGTGCTTTTGTTGGCACTTTGTGTTATTGTTGTTAGTTGTAAAAAAGTAGACACAGTAAAAAACTACATTCTGGCAACAGGTGGAACAGGTGGCACTTACTATCCGTATGGTGGAGCTATTGCGAACATTTGGAACATAAATGTAGAAAAGATGAATGTTACTGCTCAGGCAACAGGTGCTTCCAAAGAAAATTTGCGTCTTATTAGTTCGCAAGAAGCGGAATTCGGCATTGTGCAAAATGACGTAATGGATTATGCATTTAACGGCACGGATATGTTTGAAGGGCAAGCACTTGGAAATATTGCCGCTATCGGTACGTTGTATCCTGAAGTGGTTCAAATTGCCGCAAGTGCAGAAAGTGCAATCAAGTCTGTTGCAGATATGAAAGGCAAAAGAGTTTCTGTTGGCGATGCCGGAAGTGGAGTTGAATTTAATGCAAAGCAAATTTTAGAGGGTTATGGCCTTACATTTGCTGATATAAAAAAAGCAAATCTTTCGTTCAAAGAATCATCGGACGGAATTCAAAATGGTACATTAGATGCTTGTTTTATAACAGCCGGCGTTCCAAATGCGGCACTTCAAGAGTTGGCCGTGTCTAAGGGTTTGGTTTTAATTTCCGTAGACGGTGAAGAAGCCGAAAAAATCTGTGAAAAATACGCTTTTTACACAAAAACTGTAATTCCTGCCGGAACATACAAGGGTTCAGACACAGACGTTGCCGCATTAGCCATTAAAGCCACATTAGCAGTTAGTGCGTCCCTTGATGAAACAATCGTATATAATCTTACAAAAGCATTGTTTGAACATCAAGCAGATTTAGCACAAGCTCATGCAAAAGGTAATGATTTATCCGTTGAAAAAGCGGTAACAGGAATTTCCATTCCGTTTCATGTCGGAGCTGCAAAATATTTTGCTGAAGTGGGTTATCCTGTAAACTAAAAATATGACAAACTTACCAAAACGAACTTGTGTACTTTTAATTTTAACGAGTTCACTTTTGGGGCTGGGATTAGTGTTGCGTTATGTGCCTCTAATCCCTTGTCTCATCGTGTCGAATGTAGAAAATTCTCAACAAAAAATCGTTTTTGACTGTAATAAACAAGGACGATTTATCATTTCATATACACATTCTGTAAACAAAGGTCGAGTGAAAGATTGCTATTTTTTTTCCAAAAACGGTATTCTGAATTTGGAAAAAACGATTTTTTCTTCATATGGTGCCGGCATTCCTGAACCGAACAGCGATGAAAAATTTGTTGTAACAGAAGAAGGCTTGGAAATTCAAAAAATTAATAAACAATTTAAGAGTTTTCAAATGTCAGTTGGCGTTGAAGCAAAACACGCAATTGAATGCAATGGAAAAATATATTATTTAACACGGTTTTTTCCTGTGCAAACTTCGCTCAAATTTGAATATAATCGGGTGCCATTGGCACTTTACATAAATAGAATTCGATAAAGGGGTATGTATTGATAGATAATAAAAACGATATAAATAATAAATCAAAAAAAACAGAAAAGATAGAAAAGATATTTGACTCAATGACGCCAACAACTAGTGAAGAACAAATGAAAGAAGATATTCAAAAAGTTCTTCGTAAATATGACAGTGAAAGTGCGTATCGTGAACATAAATGTTGGCGTAAATATATTACAATTATAGTAAGCTTTGTCTTTGTGGCTTTTCAGCTTTATGCAACGCTTTCCGGAGCAGTTACCGCACAGATTTTACGTTCCACCCATTTAGCATTTGTAATGCTTTTAGGCTTTTTATTATTTCCGGCAACAAAAAATTTACCTCGAAACACATTGCCGTGGTATGATGCGGTTCTTGGCATAGTAGGTTTTGCTTGCTGGATGTACATAAGTTTGAATTTTTTCCAATTAGCAGGACGTGCAGGTGCATACACAACTTTAGACATAGTTGTAGGCACAATTGCCATATTGATATTATTTGAAGCCTGCCGTCGCGTTGTAGGTTTGCCCATTTTGCTTATTTCTTTGGCATTTATAATTTATGCTTTTGCCGGTCCATATATGCCTGGTTTTTTTAATCATCGTGGTTACAGTTTCAAACGTGTTGTTTCGCATCTGTTTTTTAATACGGAAGGAATTATGGGCACGCCCATTGGAGCATGCAGTACATTTATTTTTTTGTTTATTTTATTCGGCTCATTATTGGAAAAAACAGGCATAGGACAGTTTTTTATAGATATTTGTAATGCAATTGCCGGAAGTGCAGTTGGCGGGCCGGCAAAAGTTGCAGTTTTAACGAGTGCATTGGAAGGAACGGTTTCAGGTTCTTCTGTTTCAAATACAGTAGGTTCCGGTAGTTTTACAATACCTATGATGAAAAAACTGGGATACCGGCCTGAATTTGCAGCAGCCGTGGAAGCAAGTGCTAGTACGGGTGGTCAAATTATGCCTCCGATAATGGGTGCAGCGGCTTTTCTCATGGCAGAAAGTTTGGCAATTCCTTATATGGAAGTGGCAAAAGCGGCAATTATTCCTGCTATTTTATATTTTTCAGGAATTTTCATTATGGTAGATTTGGAAGCACGTAAAACAGGCTTAAAAGGTATGAGTAAAGAAACATTGCCTAAACTTTTACCACTTCTTTTGAAAAAAGGTTATTTGATTTTACCTTTAGCTGCCATTATTTATTATTTAGTAGCAGGAAAAACTCCTACATATGCGGCCTTAATGGGAATTGTCTTTGCAGGTGCTTTACAAATGTTTTTTTTAGGCAAAGATTTTGTCATATCATGGAAAAATGCAAATAATAATGAAGATAAATTTAATGCACTTAATAAACTAGGTTCTGAAATTACAGACACAATTTGCACGGGAGCACGCAATATTATAGGTGTGGCAGTAGCTTGTGGCATGGCAGGAATTATCATAGGCATAGTTACTTTAACAGGCATAGGTTTAAAACTAGGAGCAGGTTTAGTTGCTTTAGCACAAGGCAAATTAATTTTAACATTGCTTTTTACAATGGTAGCTTCACTTATTTTAGGCATGGGTGCTCCTACAACTGCAAACTACTTGATTACATCTACAATTACTGCAACTGCAATTATTATGCTTGGTGTGGAACCTTTAGCCGCACATATGTTTGCTTTTTACTTTGGCATAATTGCAGATATTACACCGCCTGTTGCATTAGCAGCTATTGCCGGTTCTGCCATTGCTAAGTCTAAACCCATGCAAACGGCATTTGAAGCAACTAAACTGGCCATAGCCGCATTTATCATTCCATATATGTTTATATATAATCCGCATATGTTACTTTTAAATGAGCCTACTATATGGAATATTGTGCAAATAATTATTACGGCACTGTTTGGCATGTTTGGTTTGAGTGCGGGCTTGGAAGGATATGCTTTAAGAAAATGTAATATTATGGAGCGTATTTTATTTGCGGTGGGCGGATTTTTACTAATTATTCCTGAAACCGTAACTGATATAATAGGTTTAGGACTTATTTTCATAATGATAAGCGAACAATTTTTACGAAACATAATGGATAAAAAAAACTTAAAAATACATTAAAAAAAATATTTTTTATGCATATAATTGAAAAAAGCCAACTACTGTGTCATAATTAAAAGGTAGTTGGTTTTCTTTTTATTTAGAAAACGTTTTATTTTAAATATTTTTGGGAGTGTTTTATGAAAAAAATTGTTTTAATTCTTATGTTAGTTATTATTGTTTTTACCGGATGTGAGTTATTTAACAGTGTTGACAAAACAGATTTAAGCTTTTCTGTGGATTTGTCTGAATTAAAAAGCCGTGCAGAGAGTGCAGATAATAATGCTAAATTTAGGATACTTGCATTTTTAGCAGAACCTTCTTTGAGATTTGTTGATGTAAATGATGCTACAGTAAATTTAAAGACAAAAGATGCTTTTATTAACACTTTAAATAATACAACAACTGATAAAGAAACTGCTAAAAAATTTTTACAAAATCCTAAAACTAAAATTCTTTTAAAAGAGCAACTCATTGGAAGTCCCGGTGAAAGTGCAGGAAATGATAATAGTGAAAAACCAACGACAAAAAAAGTTAGTTTTAATTTTTCAAAAATACCTGCAGGTAAACGGTTCGAAGCACATATTTATGTTACATTAGAGCAAGAGAGTGATCAATTAGTTTTATTAGCTTATGGTATTTCAAAAGAAAGTTCTGTTGACCCGGGAAGCTTTACAAATGTTAATATTAATTTAGAACATTGTGAAATTAATGTGAGAGATAGAGGCTTAGAAAGTTCATTTGATATTAGTCCTGATTTAATTAAAAATCCTGTAAATAATTATTTTTGGGGTCAAGTAAAAAAAGAATTTTCTTTAATAGCAAATGTTCCTGAAGCAGTAGAAGATACCATAATACAAGGAGCAAAACCTATTTATAAATGGAAAAGATTTGTAGCAAATGATAATGAAAAGAAAGATAAAATAAATTTCTGGTTAGAAAACATACCAGCATTAGATATTTTGTATTCGGAAAGTGAAGATAATGAAGTATATAGTGATAATTCTGAAAAACTTAGTTTTACTGAAGAATCTCCCGGTCTTTATTTTTTTGTATGCGAAGTGTCTTTAAAAAATCCGCTAAATTATGATGCAACAGAAAAAATAATATATAGTGAAGTATGTGCCATATATGTTTCACCTGTTGTTGACTTTGATGGTAATTCCACCGGAAATAGTATTTATTCTCCAACAACTAGCGGTTATGATTGGAAAACTAATGCCGGCGTAACACTAAGCCTTTCCGATGATATAGATTTCCCTGCCAATTTTTCACCGGCAGGTCACGTTCTTTTTATAAGCGACTTATCAAACACGGAGCGAAAACTTTCTATTAGACATGACTTAAATTTTATGGATAAGGATAATCCCCTTTTTGCAGGATTTAGCAATATTCACTTGTCTTTTGATACAAAAATTACTATTTTATCCGGTAAAATAGGTTTTGCAGATGGCACATATGCTACTGAAAATCAAATTAAACCTTGGTCATTTTATAGTGATGATGGACAATATAATTTTAATTTTTATGCACTAAATAAGCTTACTACACATGAAAATAAAGTTGCAAATATTATATTTACTGTAGAAGATGGTAACGGTTCATTGTGGGAAGATAATCTACCACCAATGGTTGTTAAGTGCTTTGATTCAAGTGTTGCACAAGCAAATAAAGACAAATTCGGCTTTGAATATGAAGAATATGAAGAATATGAAGGGGAAGTGAGAAGTACTGTTTCATTGTGCACATATGATGAGCTGACGAGGGTCGAACAAAATGCTTTGGAAAGCGAATATCCTCAAGGCGGTGAGCCATACAAAACATCATTATATCCAAAATATGACATTAATACAACGTTGACTCAAAATGTAACTAAATTACTGCAGGGTAGTGAAGCTAGTTTCAAAATAGAGAGTGCCGATGGAATAGACACAGCAGGATACAGATATGACTGGAAAGTAACTTATTATGTTACTGGAGGCGGAGAAAATATAGACATTTTAACAGGAGACAATAGTATTTCTGCAGATGAACGTTCAGTAAGTAATAACAAACTTACCTTAAAGCCAAGTTTGAGTGAAGATTTTGGTGAAAAGGATGAATATACAACAGGGAAAAACTGGCCTGGAATGGATAGTGACGGTGGTCTTTATGATGTAATATGTAAAATGACTAAAAAAGGTAATGAAGAAGTTTATGCAAATTTTAGAACGAGTGTTCAAATTTTGAAAACCGTCAGCCTTGATTTAGAGGAACATGACGATTTAAAAGCTGCTTTAGAAACTGCTAAAGACCTTTATGAAGAAAAGCTACAAATAAACAAGCCTAATGCAAGTTTTGACGGTTTTCAAGCAGCCGTTTTAAGAGGCCGCTGGTCCATTAATGAAGAAACAACGCTAGGTGAGAGTGATTATGATTTACTTTATGCACTTAAACTTGAAAGTGATGCAAAGTTAGAATTAAGTGGCTCAAGCATACTAAGAATAGAAGCTGAAGATGCATTATTTGTGCCGAAAGGTGAGCGGTGCATTATTTTACCGTGGGGTAGCTTGGCAGGAGACAACCGTGTTGTTTTTTCTACAACAAATGATAGCTCAACATACAACGCAAAATACCATGATGGCACTGTAGTGACTAATTTTGCTGCATCATGCATATTAGATGAACGAACAGACGACCCCGGCTTTTATATGTTTGATGCTGAACAGGATGCTAAATTATATAAAAAGATAAACGACTTTGCAATTAATGGTGACGAGGTAACTGCCTTAAGTGGTGCTTCATATTATAACGGACATATTTTTCATAATTACTATAAAGAGAGTAGTTCTAGTGAAAAATTTTTTACTTTATTTCAATATGCAAGTGGTTATGCAATTTATGATGTTGCAGATATTATTGCTAATCCTAGTTCAGCAATAATTTATGGCTCTGTTGATAATGGTGAATCATGCATTGACATTTATGCCATAAATGAAAATACATTATTTTATCTTTATAAAAATGCAACAAATAATAGTTTAACATTAAAAATTAAATCTGCAGAAATTAGTGTAAACGAAGACAACGAAGACATTACTCTTTATGAAAGCCCATTTGCTGTTATGCCTAATGATGAAAATGAATATGTGCTGATTATGGCAGACGGATTAAATGTAAAATTAATGAAAATAGTAGAAGATGATGATGGTTATACGATAAAAGAATTATTAAAAACTATAAACTTATCAACAGAATCTGCATTTTTAAATTTAGGCACAGAAGAACTTGATAGTTTTTCGGTAACAGACATTGCTGTAGTTAATGACACTATTGCGCTTTTATGCCGTCAATATCTAGCAGAAAATATGTATGGTTCTAGTCCGTTAAGAAGCCGTGGAGCACTTGTTTTAATTAATAATGCAACTGCTACTACTCCTATAGTACAAGTTATCGGTTTGTCAAGTAATAATGTTGCTCCAAAAGAAAGTTTTGCAGGTCCTGTTCGCTTTTTGCTCGCTGCATATGGTAGATTAGTTATTGCAGATGACGGTTTTGCTTGCATTTTACGCCGTAAAGAAGATGAAGAATCTGATGAAAACCCAAGTCATTTTAGGAACAGAAATAGAGTAGTTGAGTATGATTTAAACGGAGAATTAATTAAAAGCACAAATGTTGAGGCAACATTATTTTCCGAACAAAATGCAAGTTCCTCATACTATTATAAGATGGACTAAGTAATTGTTTAGCTAATGAATGTTTCTGTAATAGTACCTTTTTTTGAGATTACTGCTATTCAACTGAAAAATGTTATTTGCAATGTGTTGGAACAAAGTTTACAGGAAGTGGAGCTTGTACTTGTTTGTGACAACACTTTGCAAAATTTAGAACATGATTGTGCTAAAGTTATAAAAAAAATGTGTAAAAGGCATAAAAATATTGAATTTGTGAATTTAAAAGCAAATTACGGTACTTTGGAAGCAAGAAGAATAGGTTTAGAATGTGCAAAAGGAGATTATATTTTCTTTTTAGACAGTGATGACGCACTTGCTTCCAAAGATGCATTAAAAAAATTATATGAAATGGCTTTTTTGCATAAAGCGGATATAGTTGAAGGAAAACAAGTTTTAAGCGGAAATTGGGAAGAATGGCCTGAAAAAAATAGAGAAAATGCTCAAAGATGTTTTAAAAATTATGGTAATTATAATTTGTATGCACAAGATGAAAAGTTAGGCCTTCTGCCTCAAGTAGTTAAAACCTCTTTTACATCATTATTTTTAACGGGTAAACTGTTTAAAAAGTATATTATACTTAATGCATATAATGAAATTCCAAATACGTATTGTGTTATACTTGATGATTTAGTTATTTGTCATATTTGTTTTTCTTTTGCAAAAAGTTATATAACTATTTCAGATGATATTTATTTATATAACATTGGTTCAGGGATTTCTACTTCCATTGAAAATATGTCACTTGAAAAATGGAGCTGTCTTTGTACGAGTTCTGCAGCCTTTACAATATTGTTATGGTGGGCACAAGAAAAACAAGTAGATGCATTTATAAAGCGTGAGTTTGAAAAAAAAGCACTTAATTCATTGCATGAATTAAAAAAACTACTTCAGACGGTCAAAGAAGAAGACAAATCCGAAGCAGAGAAAATTCTTGAACAAGCATGGGGAAAAGAATTAACCGAGCAAGCTTGAAACTATGTCTTTTACGGTTTCGCCGGTAATATTCATGCTGCTTAATTTAGCCAAAACATTATTTTCTGTTTGCTTTTTGGGTGTTAATGACGCAATTACTTTTTTTACAATTGTTGTCATATTACTTGTTGAAAGTTTTGCCGGTAAAATTTTTTTCAAAATGTCCAGTTCATCGTCAAGTGTGCTTTTATCGGCATTTTTAGAAGTTTCCGTTTTTGTGTTCATAAGTGCTTTGAATAAATCTTCTGCATTATCTAACAAACCGCCGTCTTTTTCACCATCGTTATTGCGTATCATATTTGCAAGCATTTTTATCATATCCACAGAAGTGGTGCCGGACGTCTTTTTTGTGCTTTTGCTTGTAGAACCACCCATAATTCCTTTTGCAAGACTTTCAATATCGTCTAAGCCGAATCCGTCATCGAGGTTAACTTTAGTTTTGGAATTCGTTTTGTTTGTGCTGGATAAAGCGGATTTTAGTAAACTACCTGCCAAATTTTTTAATGCCATAAATATCCTCCAAAAAATCTATCTTAATTATAAAGCTACGTTAGAGAAAAAGCAAGATTTTTTAATAAATTGATGTTAAATTAAGTTTATGCTTTTTGTAATGCGTATTGAAAACATCGTTGAAATTTAATAAAATACATATAGATAATAAAGTCCTTATTTTTGCAAAAGGCTTGGGTTAAATTAAAATGGAAAGAAATGTTGGTACAATCTCAAGAGGAATTCGTTGTCCTATTATTCGTAAGGGCGATAATTTAGTTAATATTACTGTAGAAAGTGTTTTAAATGCTGCAAAAAGCGAAGGCTTTGAACTAAGAGATAGAGATGTTATTTCATTAACTGAATCAATTGTTGCACGTGCTCAAGGAAATTATGCAAGTGTAGAAGATATTGCACAGGATGTAAAAAATAAACTTGGCGGTGGCACAGTTGGTGTTATCTTTCCTATACTTTCACGTAACCGTTTTGCTATAAATCTTAAAGGCATAGCAATGGGTTCAAAAAAAGTTGTGCTCATGCTCAGTTATCCAAGTGATGAAGTAGGAAATGCTCTTATCACGTTGGATCAGTTGGATAATTCAGGTGTAAATCCGTATTCGGATGTTCTTTCTTTGGAAAAATATACTGAAGTTTTCGGTAAAAATGTTCATGAATTTACCGGCATTGATTATGTTGAATATTACTCAAATATTATTACGCAGGCGGGTGCTGAAGCTGAAATTGTTTTTGCAAATAATTGTAAAGCTATATTAAATTATGCAGATTGTATTATTAATTGCGACATTCATACGCGTAACAGGACTAAACGCATTTTAATGGAAAATGGTGCAAAAATTGTTTGTTCGCTTTCAGATTTGATGGATGAAAGCATAAACGGTAGTGGTTATAATGCAAAATACGGACTTCTTGGTTCAAATAAGTCTACTGAAAATACTGTTAAGCTATTTCCGAACGAATGTAGAGATTTGGTTTTTGAAATTCAAGCAGAAATTTTGAAAAAAACAGGCAAGCATGTTGAAGTTATGGTTTATGGAGACGGTGCATTCAAAGACCCGCAAGGAAAAATTTGGGAGCTTGCCGATCCTGTTGTTAGTCCTGCTTTCACAGACGGTTTAATTGGAACGCCTAATGAAATAAAATTGAAATATCTTGCGGATAATGATTTTGCAAATTTAAGTGGCGTTGAATTAAAAGAAGCTATTTCTAAAAGTATTAAAGAAAAACAAAATAATCTTGTGGGTAGTATGGCAAGTCAAGGAACAACGCCAAGACAAATTACGGATTTATTAGGCTCTCTTTCAGACTTAACTTCGGGTTCTGGAGACAAAGGTACGCCCATTGTTTTGATTCAAGGATATTTTGATAATTATACGAGTAATTAGTTTTATTAAAGCTGTTTTAACTCAACTTTTGTTACTGTAAAATTATCGCCTGCTTTTTCCACGACAACCGTTGCATATTTTCCTTCTGCTAAACTTCCGGGATTAATAATTGTTGTTTTTTCTATTTTGCTAACACCACTTGATTCGTGAATGTGCCCGCATACTGCTAAAAGCGGTTGTTTTTCTTCAATGAATGTGCGAAAAAGTTTGGAACCCACATGTGCACCATTTGTTAGTTTGTCGCATTCCGTTTCAAAAGGCGGATGATGCAAAATTAAAATCATATTTGAAAAGTCTGTAGCATGTTGTGCTAAGTTTAAGTCGCTCAGTAATTCTTCGTCGCTACGTTCATTAGGTGTCATGCCCGTAAACTTAATCGTTCCGCCGGAGCCGGCAAGTGCAAAGCCATCAAAATATACCATTGTATTTTGTACACTAATGTCATGTTTTTCAAGTTCTTGTAAAAATTCCGGCTCATCACAGTTACCAATCACGGCAAATACGCTGTCATGTTTTTGGATTAATGATTTTAAAACAGGTAAACCGGTTTCTGTATGATTAAATTTTGCAAAGTCACCGGCAAAAAGAACGGCATCAGAATTTTTAAACTCATCATCAAGTTTGTCTAAAAAATCAAGTTCGCCATGAATGTCTGAAAGCACTAAAAAGTTTTTTTCCATGTCAGTACTCCTTTTAAGATTAATTTAAAGTGATTTTATTATTTGTTTTAATTGTTCCATTTCTTCAGCACTGCCAATTGTTATGCGAACATAATCAGAAACTCCGAGAATGTCAAAAAATCGTACCAAAATTCCGTTTTCTTTTATTTTTTCATATACCATTTTCCCTGTTAGTTTCGGATGCTTTGCTAAGACAAAGTTTGTTGCACTTTGTGTAAATGTCCAGCCCATAGTTTTTAGGAATGTACAAAATTTTTCGCGAACATCAACTGTCTTTTTTGCATTGTTAATATAATAGTCAAGTTCTCCACATGCGGCAATGCCGGCAGTTTGTGCAATGCGGTCACACGGAAAATGGTTAAAAGAATTTTTCACGGTTGTTAATGCGTCAATTAATTTTTCATGACCCACTGCAAAGCCTAAACGCATTCCTGCAAAAGATAAACTTTTTGATGATGTGCGTACAATGAGTAAGTTTTCATATTTTGGTAAAAGCTGCAACATGCTTTCCGTATAAAAATCGCTATATGCTTCATCTACAACAAAAATTTTGTCTTTAGGATAAGCATCAAGGATTTTACATAATTCATCATTTGTCATTGCTATGGCAGTAGGCGCATTCGGATTTGCTAAAATAATGGATGAGCTGTTTTGTGATTCTTTTATCATTAAAGGTATGTCTACAGTGAAGTCTGTTTTTAGTGGAATTTTTTTGAGCGGTATTTCATAAAAACTGCAGTATACAGGATAAAAACTGTACGTATGCTCAGGAATAATTACACTGTTTTCTTGGTCAAAAAAAGCATAAAAGATAAATGATAAAACTTCATCGGAGCCATTGCCACAGAAAATATTTTTGTCGGTAAGTTTGTAAGATAATTTTTTAGGCGAACATAATGTTCCTCCACATTCATTTAAAAAAGAAGCGTATGCTTTTTTTAAATCAACACTTTCCGGATCAGGATAAAGTTTGAGCTTGTCTGCATTTTCACCTAACATCTTTTTTATAGCATGAGTTACTGCCTTAGGCGGCGGATATGGATTTTCATTTGCATTTAATTTGATATAATTTTTATCCTTAGGTTGTTCGCCTGGAACATAAGGTTTTAAATTTTCCATTTTTTTTGAAAACATATCATTAGTCCTATATTTATCTTTTGCGTTAAATATCTTTGTCATATTCTACTCAAATATAAAGATGTTGTAAAGAAAGATTTTAATTGAGGGGCAAAGCGTGTAAAGTTATCTTTCTTGTGTGACACATTAATTTATATTGCTAAATTCTTTTAATAATAATTCAATGCGATGTTTCATCATTTTTTTAGTAGTTTTGCTTTTAGTTGCACAGTCATATCCGTGAGGAGTATTTTTAGTTTTCACTAATTCGGTTTTTACTCCTGCACTTTCAAGCTTTTGTGCTAATTCGATTCCTTCATCACGTAAACAGTCTATGTCTGCCACTTCAATATAAGTTGACGGAATGTTATGAAATGAGCTTGCATCTAATGGAGAAATATATTCTGTATTTGAAAAATCATGTACATTGTTAAAACATAGTTTCCATGCAAATGCATTTAGTTTGCTATTCCAAACAGGAGTGTCCGTAAAAATTTTGCATGATTCGGATTTTTGCTTTCTGTCTGCCATAGGATAAATTAATAGTTGAAACTTGGGCATTTTCAAATTATAGTCTCTTGCTCTAAGCATTGTTCCCATACATAATGCTCCTCCGGCACTGTCTCCCATAACAACAAATTTTCTTAAATCTATGTTTAATGATTTTTCATTATCTAAAATCCATTTATAAACTGCAAAACAATCATTGCTTGGAATAGGAAATGTATGTTTGGGTAAAAGTCTGTAATCCGGCATTATCACAATGCAACTAAGTTTTTTTGCATATTCTATTGCACGTGCAAAATGGACAGGAGACGCTTTTGTCATAAAGCCACCACCGTGAAAATTAAGTAAACAAGGAAGTTTTTCGCAAAAACACTTTCGCGGTTTGAAAATGTATACGGGAATGTTTACTTGATTTTCTGTCATTACATATGTTTTTTTTATAACAATGCTTTTGTTCGATCTGGGTTGCATTATAGAAAGTAAAATATTTATAAAAGGTAAAAGTTTTGTGTTTGTAGGCGGTTTCCATAAAGAAAATATTTTAAATTGTGCATCGATATTATATTTGCTCATATATATATTATACAAAAAAAATTGTTTGCAATCAAATAAAATTGACTTGATATGTTTTAAAAGGTATATTTATAAAAAAGATATTTATAAAAGAAAAAGGTTTGATGATTTGCAAAGTTTTTTTTGTGAGGTGATATATGTTTGAAGTTAGAGTTGAGTCCGATTTTGCTGCAGCACATTTTTTGAGAGATTATCATGGAAAATGTGAAAATATACATGGTCACAATTATAAAGTTTTTGCACATATACGTGGCGAAACTTTAGATGCTGGTGGAATGTTACTTGATTTTGCTCAACTTAAATCTGCCTTACGTGGAGTTTGTAAAACTTTAGATCACAGAAATTTGAATGATTTGCCTGTTTTTGATCAAAATCCCAGTGCAGAACGCATTGCCATGTATATTTTCAAAGCTTTGCAAAATCAGTTGGAAGAAAACGGATTACCGGAAGCGGCTAAAATGCTTTATGCAGTGGATGTTTTTGAAACACCCACTTCACGTGCAAGATATAGCCTAAACTAAATATGCTCTGCTTAAAGGCTAAAGTAATTTATAATGCCGCTTTGTAGATTTTTTCCATGTCACTAGCATCTAACGGATGAAAGCCACCCACTTTGCGTTTATGATAAAAACTGCATTTAAGTGCCATTTGTGCAATTTGTTCGTTTGTGGGTTCTATACCTAAATCTTTTATGCAAGTGGGCATTTTTATGTAGCGGAAAAAATCTTCCAGTGCTTCAATGCCTTTCAAAGATGTTTTCATTAAATCTTCCGTGCCATTTTCGTACACCGGTTCAACGCCCATAACATCAACGGCAAATTTAGCAAAACGCGAAGGACAGTCTGCATAAACATATCGAGCCCATGTTCCCCAAAGTGCAGAAAGCCCGGCACCGTGAGCCACGTCAAACATTCCGCCTAATTCGTGTTCCATTTGATGACAAGACCAATCTCCTGTGCCACCACAGGCAGTTAAGCCGTTGTGGCTTAAACTTGAAGCCCACATCATTTCAGCACGTGCATTATAGTCATTCGGTTCATTCATTAATTTGCGTGCATTTTTAATAACTACTTTCATCAGGCTTTCTGCAAGCCCGTCTGTTAATTCGGCAATTCCTTCAGGACCGCCATAAATGCCGCCGTTTGAAGCAATATTGTCTTTAACGAAACTTCGTTCCGGAGCAAAATATCTTTCCAGTGTATGCATTAAAATGTCAACGGCGCCGCTTTGTGTTTGATACATCGGTAGTGTCATGGTTAGTTCAGGATTTAATATGGCAAACTTGCATCGGGAATATTCACTGTTATAGCCACGTTTGAGCCAGCCGTCTTCGTTTGTCATGACTGAAGAATTGCTCATTTCACTTCCGGCGGCGGCAATCGTTAAAATGCATCCAATGGGTGTGCAACCTTTTGCTGTAGCTTTCCCTGAATAAATGTCCCAAACATCAATTTCCGGATTAGCAACACCATAGCCTATAGCTTTTGCAGTATCTATTACACTGCCTCCGCCTACAGCAAGTAAAAAATTAATGTTATGTTTTTTGCATAGTTCTATTCCTTCACGTGCTAATGAAATGCGCGGATTAGGCACAACGCCGCTTATGCTTAAAAATTTAATTCCGAAATCTTTTAAGGAATTACTGACACGTTCTAACAGTCCTGATTTTACGGCACTACCACCTCCGAGAACTATTAAAACATTAGGTTTGGTATCTTTTTCATATGTAGAAAAATATTCAATAATTAATTGTCCGGCTTGGTTTTCCTTGTTGCGTCCAAAAATAACTTTTGTAGGTGCATTATAAACAAAGTCTTTCATTTTATCTTCCTCCTATTTATATACGAATGTATTATATAAGTAAAAAATACAAACTTCAATATTTTTGCTAAGAGTTTTATTTGATAATTATGTTTAAGGTTTTAAGTTTTATATCAAGGAGTTTTTCTGTCATTTGAAATAAAATCCAATTTAATTCTTGTTGGGCTTTTTCGCTCAATGTTATTTTACGACTTTCTTTTGGTGGCAGTGTATTTACCATTTTTAAAAAGTTTAAACATTCGCCACATAAAATAAATTCTTTGTCATTAGGAATTTTACAATTATTGCAAACAAATTCCAATTCTCTTAATGAAAATATTCCGTGTGTATTTAATGGATTTGCGCACTTTGAGCAAAAACGTATATCTGGTTGTTGCCCTAGCAATGCTAAAAAGCGCCATAAAAACCTAAATGTAGAAATGGCGGTTTCTTCAGGCTTAGAAAAATCCAAGCCATCTAAAAATGCATTTACTAAAATAAAACCGTTTTCATTGTCTGCACCACAATGCGTTTTTTGTACTAATTCCAAGCAAAGATTAGCCGCCCAGTTTTTATCTAAGTTTTCGCGCAAACTAGGTCTAAAAGAAATTACGTCAAAGTCCGTAATTCGCATTTGGTCTTTTACAGGATCGTGATAAAGCCAAATTTTGCCACTGTGAAAAATTTGCACCATGGCACGTAATTTACTTTTTCTGCCACCGAATTGCATGGCGGAAATTATGCCTTTGTCTTTTGTGAAAATTGTAATGAGTCTGTGGTCTTCACCAACATTTTTGCAAGAAAGAATTAATGCATCAGTGGCAAAATTACGTTCCATACGTTTCATTATACACAATAAAAAAAATCTGTACAAATGTTATTGACAATATTATTAATTAAAGTTTTCTATAATTGAGTGTATTGTCGGATATTTATAAAACTATTGTAGAAAAAATGCAAAAGTGATACAGTATTTATGTTATGATTTGGAATCCTGAAAAAGAGTGCATGAGCTCTGAAGCACTGCAGGCTTTGCAGTTTGCCCGTTTGAAAAATCTTGTTGAACGCATTTATAATACCGTTCCTTTTTACAAAAAAAAGTTGGATGCTGCCGGCGTTAAGTCAAGCGATATTCAATCTTTAAAAGATATTGCTAAGTTGCCTTTTACTACAAAAGATGATTTACGCGAAACATATCCGTATGGTCTTTTAGCTGTTCCTGAAGCGGAGATTATGGAAATTCATATGTCTAGCGGTACTACGGGAACTCCTGTAGTTGGAGCGTATACTGCAAATGACTTGGATGATTGGTCTGAAGGTATGGCACGTACGTTAAGCGGAGCAGGAGCAACTCATAATTCTATTATTCAAAATTCTTTCGGTTATGGACTTTTTACGGGAGGAATGGGTGTTCATTATGGAGCACGAAAACTTGGTGCCACTATTATCCCCATATCTTCGGGAAATACACAAAAACAACTCGTTTTAATGCGCGACTTTAAGTCAAATCTTTTTACTTGCACTCCATCTTATGCTTTGTATATGGCAGAACAAGCTAAAGAAATGGGTGTTGATATCAAACAGTTACATTTGCAAGCAGCTTGTTTGGGTGCAGAACCATGGTCTGAAGGGATGCGTGAAGAAATTCAAAAAGTATGGGGCGTAAAGGCATATGACATTTATGGTTTGACGGAAATTACCGGTCCCGGCGTTGCTTTTGAATGTGAAGTTCAATATGGTATGCATGTTAATGAAGATTTGTGGTATCCTGAAATTATTAATCCTGAAACAGGAGAAGTTCTTCCCGACGGCGAAAAAGGTGAGTTGGTATTTACTACAATTACAAAACAGGGAACGCCACTTATTCGTTACAGAACTCGCGATATTACTTTTATTATTCCTCAAAAATGTAGTTGCGGTCGTACAACGCGTCGTATTCATCGTTTGTTTGGACGCAATGATGATATGCTTATTATTCGTGGTGTAAATGTGTTTCCAAGCCAAATTGAAAATGTGCTTGTTTCTATTAAAGGCGTGGAACCGAATTATCAAATTATCGTTGACAGAAATCCGCATACGCACCTTGATGAAGCTGAATTGCAAGTTGAAGTTAGTCAAGAAGGATTTAGCGATGAAACAAAAGATATGGAAAAATTGCGTAATAATATTTCCAACATTATGAAAAGCAAGCTTGGTATTATGTTAAAAATTAAACTTGTTGAACCTAAGAGTATTGAACGTTTTACAGGTAAAGCAAAACGCGTAATTGATAAGCGTAAGTTGTAAAGTAAAACGAGGTGTTGTATGGTTTAAAAAAAACTTGTCATACGGAAAGTTTCGGAGTATAATTTATGTAATGTATGAAAGTTTTTATTAAAAAAGCATAAATATTATTTGATTGCTGAAAATTTTTATTGTTTTTTTAGGGAGGATATTATGAAAATTAAACAAATTTCTATATTTTTGGAAAATACTGCAGGAAGAATAGCTGACGTAACGCGTATTCTCAAAGATAATAATGTAAATCTACGTGCATTGATGATTGCTGACACTGCCGATTTTGGAATTTTGCGTCTTATAGTAAATGACTCGGATAAAGCGTTGGAAGTTTTGAAAAATGCTAATTTTACAACTCGAACTACAGATGTTTTGGCAGTGTCAATCAGTGATAAAGTGGGTGCCTTGCACGATGTAATGACGCTATTCCAAAAAAACAGTATTAATATAGAATATTTATATGCTTCATTGGAAAAATCTACCGACACTGCTGTCATTATCTTCAAAGTTGAAGATGTTGAAAGAGGTTTGAAGGTGATTGAAGATAATGGTTTTAGCGGTGCAAATAAATTCTAAAATTTTTTTTAGAGGTTTGTGATGGCTCGTAGAAAAAATGTAGGCAAAACGATTGCATTATTAATTTTAGTAATTATTCTCATTTTGTTTGGTTTGATTTGGTTTGATTACATAGGGCTCATTCAAGTAAAAAAAATTTTTGCACCTGCTTATAAATTATTCGGTCTTGAAACACAAACTTCAACATCGATTACAGACGGAAATATGTACGCGGATTTAGAGTCGGACAGACTTACAAAACGCATTGAAAGTTTGGAACTTCTCGATCAGGAGTTAAAAAAAACAGAAGCCGATTTTTCTGTCAAAGAACAGCAAATTGAACAAATTTTGCAAGAACTTGACGAACGCAGAAAAAGTTTGGAAGAACGTGAGCAGACATTTAATAATACTGTACAAAAATATGATTCTCGCGAAGTGAATATTGAACAAAATGCAAAAAATCTGGTTGGCATGGAACCACAAAAAGCGGTTGCAATTTTAGTTGAAATGGATGACCAAGATGTTATCGATGTGCTTAGAAAAACAGAAGAAATTGCTCAACGCAATAAAACCATGTCCATGGTTTCATATTGGCTTTCTCTTATGCCTGCCGACCGTGTTGCAATTATTCAAAGAAAAATGACAAACAAGCCTTTAGATATTCAATAAAAAAAAATAAAAAAATATTAATCATGTCTCTTTTTTGTTCGATAATGTAATTAGACATCACAAAAATAAATTTCGATGTTTAAACCGGAGGTTGCCATGCAGGCATTGAACTTCCAACTTGATGTTTATAAAAGCAATGTTGCTATGCATAAAAGCTTTTCAACCGGTGTTCAAGGAGCGAACAGCAGTTATCAAGATGGAACTTCTTTTCGTCAAATGCTTGAGAAAGCGAACGGCGAAAAAACTAAGGACGGAAAATCAGACATAGTAGAAGACTCAAAAAAATCACAAAAAGCAAATTCAAATGTAAAGTCTGAAACAAAAACAAAAAATGAAGAAAAACCTGAAGTTGTTGAAAAAAGTGAGATTGAAATAAAGGTTGAAAATAATAAAACCGAATCAAAAATTTTTTCAAAAATAGAAGTTAATGAAGACATAGATGTTTTTGTTTTAGAATATGAAAATGCATTTGCTCAAGACGCTGTTGAAGAAGTTAATGATGTGGAAATTTTTTCAGGTGTT
Source organism: Treponema sp. (assembly GCA_012520945.1). Classification (GTDB taxonomy): domain Bacteria; phylum Spirochaetota; class Spirochaetia; order Treponematales; family Treponemataceae; genus JAAYNH01. The sequence continues at coordinate 34,093 of JAAYNH010000048.1, forward strand.
TATGAAAAAACTGAAACTGAAAAGACTGCTAAGAAAACAGAAAAGAATCTTGAGTTTGTTGCAGATCAAATGTTGATTGCATCTTTGACAGAAAAAACAGAACCTGTTAATTTCTGTGAAGTATTTACTGAAAATACAAATTCTGTTGAGATAAAAGATGAAGTAAAGGATGTAAAAAAACAATTTGAAATTTTGCAAGAGGCAATTCAAGTTATTGATGAGAGAACTCAAATGCAAGAAAATGTTTCAAAAGACAGTTTTGTTAAAACAGTGCAAACAGAAAAGCAAAGTGAAGGCGAAACGGATTTAAATTTTGTTTACTCAAATGCAGAAAAAGGTTTGATGAATGTTGATATTACATTAAATGGAACTGAAACAAAGGCGTCTTCGGAAATTAATTTTTCTCAAATGATTTCTCAAGAAATTCAAAATAACGCTGTTGAGTTAGTACAAAAAGGAACTGTAGTTTTAAAAGACGGCGGACAGGGAATAATAAATTTAGTTTTGCATCCGGAAAAATTAGGAAATGTTAAAATTAATTTAGAACTTTCCGAAAAAGTAATTGAAGGAAAAATTGTCGTACAAAGTAAAGAAGCATTTATCGCCATGAAAGAATCTTTGCCCGTTTTGAAAGCGGCTTTTTCAGAAAGTGGTTTTGAAACACAAGGTTTTGATTTGTCGTGGGCAGGACAGGATAAAGGACAAAATGAAAAAAATCCAAATTGGGAAAAATATGATGTTAACCAAATTGGTTTTTATGACGATGATGAATTTGTAGGTTTGCAAACGCAACTATCACACGTTGCAAGTTTTTATGACAAATCTACAGTTAGCGTTTTAGTATAAATCATTAAGAGGTAAAGATGAAAGGTCTTGAATTTAATCCAACAATGAGTGCACAAGAAAAACTTGCAGTTACAAATCAAGTTAATGCACACAATTCGGCAAACAATGCGAAAACAGGACGTGTCGCAAGTCAGCATTTGGGCAAGGATGATTTTTTAAAATTATTATTGGCACAGTTGGCAAATCAGGATCCTACAAGTCCAATGGAAAATACGGAGTTTATTGCACAAATGGCACAGTTTTCTTCATTGGAACAAATGACCAACATGAGTACGGGATTTACAAAAATGGCAAGTATGTTACGTTCTTCCGAAGCTGTTTCAGCAATTGGAAAAAATGTAGAAATTGATTTGGGAGACACTTCTGTTTCCGGTGTGGTGGAAGCTGCTACGCGCGGTGAAAATCCTCAAGTGCAAATTAATGGCATGTTTTATAACATGGAACAAATTAAACGAATTTACAACTAAAAGATAGAGGGATATAGATTATGATGAGATCACTTTACTCCGGCGTATCCGGAATGCAAAATCACCAAACAAGACTTGACGTAATTGGAAACAACGTTGCGAACGTAAACACAACAGGTTTTAAAAGAGGCCGTGTAAATTTTCAGGATATGATTTCTCAACAGCTTTCAGGAGCAGCTCGTCCAACAACGGAAGTGGGTGGAGTCAATCCAAAAGAAGTTGGTCTTGGTATGACTGTTGCTTCTATCGATACGGTACATACGCAAGGAAATTTACAATCAACGGGTGTTGCAACGGATGTGGCAATTCAGGGTAATGGATTTTTCGTTTTGAAAAACGGAGAAGAAACATTTTACACACGTAATGGTGCTTTTGGAATTGACAGTGAAGGAACGTTGGTAAATCCGGCAAACGGCTTACGCGTTCAAGGTTGGATGGCGGAAGAATTAAATGGAGAAATGATTGTAAATACTGCAAGTAATACTGAAGACTTAATCATTCCTGTTGGCACAAAAGATCCTGCACGTGCTACAACAAATGTAAATTTTGCTTGCAACTTGAACAAAAACACACCTGAAATTTTAGAAGGTGCCAGTCCGGCAGATGTTGCAAAAGGAACATGGGCAACGGAATTTAATGTATATGACAGTTTTGGGAACAAACATAATTTGACGGTATCTTTTTCACGCGTTCCGGGAACTCCGAATCAATGGGAAGCTAGTGTTATTGTGGACCCTGAAAATGCAGATGAAACACAAACACGAATAGGATTGGGTACAACAGACGGCGTTGAAAATACATTTATCGTTAATTTTGATAACAACGGAACGCTACAATCTGTTACCGACACTGCCGGTAATGTTACAAATCCTGCCGGTGAAATTACGTTGCAAGCATCATTTAATGTAATCGGTGCTAATCCTGATGAAGAAGGTGCACCAACACGTCAAACAATTAATATAAATCTTGGAACTATCGGTTCAATGAAAAACACAATTACACAAAGTGCTTCACAAAGTTCTACAAAGGCATTTTTCCAAGACGGTTATACATTAGGATATTTGGATAATTTCAAAATAGATCAAAGTGGAATTATCACCGGAGTTTATTCAAATGGAACGAATCGTACATTGGGACAAATTGCATTGGCTAGTTTTACGAATCAAGGTGGATTGGAAAAAGCAGGTGATAATACATATGTTGAATCAAATAATTCAGGGCTTGCAAATATTAGTGAGTCAGGGATAGCAGGAAAAGGCTCTCTTTTAGCCGGTGCATTGGAAATGTCAAACGTTGATTTAACGGAACAGTTTACAGATATGATTGTAACGCAACGCGGTTTCCAAGCATCAAGTAAAACTATTCAAACTGCAGATACATTACTTGACACTGTAATGAGTTTGAAACGTTAATTTATAGTTAATAAATAAAACTAAAGTCTTGTGTTGAAAAATGCAAGACTTTTTTTGTGTGATGGACATGAACGAAATATATTAACAGTACCATATGTGTATATTGTGAAGATAAATAATATAATATATAATAAAAAACGGAAAGTAAATTATTATCAAGGAGAAAAAAAATGCACATGGCAGATTCTTTGCTATCACCTGAAGTGGGCATCACAATGTGTGCTGTGTCCGCTTTAAGCATAGGTGTGGCTATTAAAAAAGTTAAAACGGAAGATTTGGCAGAAAAAAAACTTCCTCTTATGGCAGTTGCCGGAGCTTTTATTTTTGCCGCACAAATGATAAATATTGCTATTCCGGGAACAGGTTCCAGCGGACACATCGGTGGCGGTATTTTGCTTGCTTCTCTTTTAGGACCGTTTTCAGGGCTACTGACGATTTCTGTTGTTTTAATAATTCAAAGCTTGTTTTTTGCCGATGGTGGTCTTATTGCACTAGGCTGTAATATTTTTAATATGGGTGTAATACCGTGTCTTGTTGTTTATCCTGTTGTTTTTAAGCCTTTTTTGAAAAAAGAAATTACAAATACACGCATTACAATTGCTTCAATCATATCTGTGGTTCTTGCTTTACAGCTTGGAGCATTTGCCGTTGTTTTGCAAACAGTTGCTTCAAAAATTACACAGTTGCCTTTTGGTGCATTTTGTGCGGCAATGTTACCAATTCATCTTGCAATAGGTTTGCTTGAAGGTGTTATTACCGCTTTTGTTCTTATTCCTGTTTTCAAAATGCGTCCTGAAATTTTAGAAAGCGTACAAAAAAACATACCGTTAAAAGAAAAAATTAGTGTGAAAAATGTTATTATTGCTTTCGGTGTTGTTGCAGCAATAGTTGGTATTGTTTTTTCATTTTTTGCTTCAGGCAAACCGGACGGCTTGGAATGGTCCATGGAAAAAGTTGCCGGAACTGCTGAGTTGGAAACAACTGCACCTTTGTTTGAAAGTGCTGCAAAAGTACAAGAAGGTTTGAGTTTTTTACCGGATTATAATTTTAAAAATGCAGAAGAAAAATCTCAAGGCATTCAAATTTTTGGAACAAGTTTTTCAGGTTTGGTTGGTATGATTTTGACTTTTGCTTTTGCAGCACTGATAGCTGTTGCAATTACGTATTCAAAAAAGAAAATTAGTGCTAAGTCTACAAAGTAAATTAACTGAGATTTATTCTCTTGAACAACTTTCTTCAAAACAAACCTGCATTCATAAAATGGATGCGGGTTTAAAAATTATTATTACAGTAATTTACATTTTAAGTTTGCTTATTTTTGCTCGCGATAATTTATTTGTATCTTCCCTTTTTGTTTTTTATCCTGTCATAATGACTGCATTTGCCGAATTAAGTTTTATACATATTTTAAAACGTGCTTTACTTGCTTTACCTTTTGCAGCTGTTGCCGCTTTTTCAAATATTTTTTTTGCACCAAACTTAGCTAAAGGCCTATGTACTTTTGTGATAATAATTTTACGAACAATTTTTTCTACATGGTCTGTTATAATTTTAATCGGCACTACACCTTTTCATAAAATTTCTTTTGCAATGAAAAAATTGCATATTCCTCAAATTTTTGTTATGTTATTAGAAATGACGTATCGATACATTGCTGTTTTGCTCGATGAAGTTTTTCAAACTGTTATAGCATATAAATTGCGCAGTGCCGGTCGCACGGAAAAATCCGTGAGCATAAAACACTTTGGAAAAATGGTTGCGAACCTTTTCGTTCGCAGTTTCGATAGAGCTTCTAGAATTTATGATGCTATGAAATGTCGCGGTTATGGCGATTATGAATGATGCAAAACGTAAACTAAAAAGTTTTATTTGGTTTAGGCGATGTTATGAAAACTAAAAATGGATTTGAAAAAAATGATTGAATTGCAAAATATAAATATTGTATATCCTGATAAAACTGTGGCAATAAAAAATTTGACTCATAAAATTGAAACAGGTGAAAGCATAGCATTAGTAGGTGGCAACGGTGCAGGAAAGACATCTCTTATTTTAGGTTTGTGTGGTATTCTTTCGTTCGACGGCACAATCGTGATAGATGAATTAAATTTTTCTAAAACAAATGCTAATAAAAAAATATTGGAACAAGTGCGAAAAAAAATAGGTGTTGTTTTTCAAAATCCTGATGACCAACTTTTTATGAGCACAATTTATGATGATATTGCTTTTGGATTGCGAAATATGAAAATTGCAGAAAATGAAATTAAAAACCGTATTACTGACGTTTTAGAAAAATTAAATATTATGCATCTAATGGATAAAACAACACTGAAACTTTCCGGTGGAGAAAAACGCCTTTGTGCCATTGCCACAGTATTAGTAATGCAGCCTGATATTATTATTCTTGATGAACCGACGGCATTTTTGGATCCAAAAGCAAAAAAGATTTTAGTTAAAGTTTTGAATAATTTGCACTTAACAAAAATTATTGCCACACATGACTTAGATTTTGCAAAGCAAATTTGTCAAACTTCTTTAGTATTAAAAAACGGTGAAAAATTTATAAGTGGAAATATCAATGAAGTTTTAAATGACGATGAAAATCTTTTTTGATATAATTAAAATATGATTGAACATTTTTTTGTGGTTTTCGAACAGGTAATAATTTTATTTCTTTTGATAATTATCGGATTTATAGTTTTCAAAAAAAATCTTATTTCGGAAGCAGGCATTCCGGCAATAAATAATTTTATTCTTTTTATTGTAACGCCTTGTGTAATCATGCAAGCCTTTTACAGAGAATATGATGCACAGATGTTATCATCGTTAGCAGTTACATTTGTTTGTGCAATTTGTATTCACATAGGTAGCATTGTACTTTCTCATTTGTTAATTCACGACACAGATATAAGTAAGGAACGTGTTTTTAGATTTAGTGCTGTTTTCCCAAATTGCGGTTATATGGGATTGCCTTTACAACTTGCCATTTTAGGAAATGAAGGCGTTTTTTTCGGTGCAACATATATTGCTGTTTTTAATATTTTCAGTTGGACATATGGTGTTGCTTTGATGGGCGGTAGACGTGAAATTTCTATAAAAAAAGTGCTTATTAATCCTGGAATAATCGGTGTTGTTTTAGGCTTAATTTTGTTTTTTACTCAAATTAAATTACCTGCAATTTTCGCATCCGTTTTTTCACATTTATCGGCACTAAATACTCCATTACCGATGGTCATTATTGGGTTTTATCTAGCGGGCATAACAAGTTTTGCAGTGTTAAAAAATTGGCGTCTTGTTTTAACACTGTGCTTGAAACTCATTATCTTCCCGCTTTTAGCAATATTTAGTTTGTATTTTATGGGCATTCGTGGAACTATGCTTGTAAGCATTGCAATTTCTGCCTGTGCACCTACGGCCGCTAATACGGTTATGTTTGCAACAAGGTTTGGCACAGACACAACTTTAGCTTCATCTATAGTTTCTCTAAGTAGTTTGTTTTCAATTTTAACAATGCCCATAAATATCACATTAGCAATGTCATTAGCATAATGAAAAAAATACATTGTCTAAAAAAATTAAATTAATGTTTCGTATTGTGCATATTTTTGTTCAAGTTCCGTTTCTATTTTTGCATATTCGTTTCCGTACGCAGTTAATTTTTCATAATCTGTTTCTCCGCTGTTAAATAAAAAATCTAGTTCTTCTTTTCTTTCTTCTAATGCAAAAATATCTGTTTCTAATTGCTTTAATAATTGTTGTTCTTTGTATGTTAGTTTTCTAGGCTTTTGTTTTTGTGCCTTTTCTTTTTCTTTAGTTTGTTCTGAAAGATTTTTTGTTACATCATTTTGCTTTTCGCTGTCAGTTTTTTCCGTTTGCAACAAAGAATTATCTTTTTTCATTTCTTCAATTAACTCACTACATTTTCCAACGTAACCTGAAACGCCACCGTCCCCGTCAAGAACAAAAAGCGTGTCGCAAACTTTATCCATAAAATATCTATCATGAGAAACTACAAGCAGGCAACCTTTATATCCTTGCAAAAAACTTTCCATGATGCTCATGGTAAAAATATCAAAGTCATTTGTGGGTTCGTCTAAAATTAAAAAATTTGGATTACTCATAAGAAGACGTACAAGATAAAGTTTTTTCTTTTCACCTCCGGAAAGCGTACTAACGTCACTGTATTGAATTTTCCCTTCATATCCAAAACTATCTAAAAGTTGGGAGGCAGAAAGAGTTTTGCCGTTGTTTAATGTAATGACTTCGGCAGCTTCTTTTACATATTCAAGCACTGTTTGTGATTTGGTTGCTAAAATGGGATTTTGCATATAATAACCGAAAAGAGTATTTTCACCTTTGATTATTGTGCCACTATTCGGCATAATTGTTTGTGTTAACAAATTCAGTAGAGTAGTTTTCCCCGAACCATTATTTCCATAAATGCCGATTTTTTCACCGCCACTAAAAATATATGAAAAATCTTGAATAACATCTATTTTTGAAGTGGCGGTTTTATAACTTTTGTTCAAATTTTGCACTTCTAAAACTTTTCCGCCAAGACGGCGACCGGTAACTTCAAAATTAAATCCTTTATCTTGTGCAAATTTTTCACGATTAATCATTTTATGAATATTTTGCGTTCTTGCTTTTGCTTTTGTTCCGCGTGCACATGGACCTCGCATGAGCCAGTCGCGTTCTGTACGTAAAACCGATTCTATGCGACGATCTGTATTTTTTTCAATTTCGGCTTCAATTACTTTTTTTTCAAGATATTCGGAATAGTTGCCGTCGTATCGTTTAATTTTTTTTCGCTCTATTTCATACATCGTTGAACAAATTTTGTCTAAAAAATATCTATCATGTGTAACCATCAAAACGGTTTTTTTAGTATTTTTCAAATAATTTTCAAGCCATGTAATCGTTTTGATGTCTAAATGGTTTGTTGGTTCATCTAAAAGCAATAAATTTGTGTCGTCTACTAAAACTTTTGCCAACGCAACTTTTTTTATCATTCCTCCGGATAGTTCGTTCATTTTTTGTTTTAAATTACTAATTCCTAAAGTTGTCAAAATAGACTGAATATCATTTTCATAATTCCATAAATTGCGTTCATCCATAATAGCAACAATTTTATCATATTCATTTTGTAAATTATCTGTAAAACCGTCTTGCATTTTTTCACAGATGGTTTCATATTCTTTAATAATTTCAAGTTTGCTACCGGTTCCGGAAAAAATATGTTGTCTGATTGTGTCATTATTATTATATTTTGGATTTTGAGGAAGATATGAAAGGCCACATGCTTTATTTAAATATACATTTCCATCTTCGGGTTGTAATTTTCCTGCAATAATGGAAAGAAGAGTGCTTTTGCCGCTACCGTTTCTGCCTATAATGGCTGCTTTTTCTCCTTCATTTAAACCAAAGGTTACATCTACAAATAAATCATCTTCTCTACCGATTTTTTTTAAGTTACTTACAGATAAGATATTCATATTTATATTATAGAAGATAAACAAACTTTGTTCCACAGGGGAAAATTTTCAGATAAAATAAGATATTTTACAAATTAATGATGTTTTTTTTTGTGCTAAACAAATTTTTTCAAATTCCGATAATAAAAGAGTAGGAAACTACTTGACTGTAAAAGGTTTTGAGTGGAAAATAGAAGCATGATAGAAGTATTGCGTCTTGATGGAAAACGTGTTTGGATAAATCCTCATCAAATTGAACTTATCGAAATGAACCCCGACGTAACTTTAGTTATGCTTTCCGGGAAAAAAATTATATTGCGAAATTCGCCTGAAGAAATTATTGATAAAATAATAACATATAGAAAACGAATTGGCGCATTCAAAAACGAAGATTAAAGGTAAATTGTTCGGTTTTACCTAGTCAGGGGGGAAAATATGGATATAGCCACCATTATTGGTGTAGTTGGAGGAGTTGTTGCGGTTGTAATGTCTGTTATTACGTCCGGCGGTTCAATGATGGGAATTTTGGATACTCCATCCGCAATTTTTGTTTTGGGCGGTTCATATATGGCAATGTTTATTGCATATCCGATGCAAACTGTAATTGGTATTTGGCCAATTATGGGACGTGCTTTTAAGATTCCTGATTTTGGTGAAAAAGTATTGGTTCAAAACATGGTTAATCTTTCTGAAAAATCTCGCCGTGAAGGAATTCTTGCTTTGGAAGAAGGTTTGGAAGATTTGGATGATGATTTTCTTAAAACCGGTTTGCGTTTAGTTGTTGACGGTACAGACAGTACCGTTATTCGTAATATATTGGAAAATGAGCTGAGTCAAATTGAAGCTCGCCATCTTGAATGGATAAACGTTATTGTTATGTGGGCAGGTCTTGGTCCTGGTTACGGTATGATGGGTACGGTTATCGGGTTGATAGGTATGCTTCGTAACTTGGAAGATAAATCTTCGTTAGGTCCTAATATGGCGGTAGCTTTGGTTACAACTTTGTACGGTTCTTTGCTTGCTAACTGGATTTTTACGCCAATTGCAACAAAACTTGCCAGTCATAACGCACGTGAAGTTTTGACAAAAGAAATGATAATAGAAGGAGTGCTTTCGATTCTTGCCGGTGATAACCCGCGTATTTTGGCGGTAAAATTACTTACGTATCTTGATCCAAAATCGCGTAAGGCAATTGAAGCTGATGTATTAAAGGATTAGTAATGGCAAAAGAAAAAAAAGAACCGGAGAAGGCTTCCCAGGAGTGGCTAACAACGTATGGAGACATGATTACTTTGATGCTCTGTTTCTTTGTTGCACTTTATGATCCGTCGGAAGTTGATGCAGTTCAGATGGCTTCTCTTACTGCTGCTTTACACGGGGATCCGAATTCAGGCGGACAATCTTTAACAGCCGGGAGGTTAGCAGACTTAGGTAATACGATTATGAGTTTGCCTTCAATTGAAAAAGGAAAATCCTTGGGATTAGCCGTAAAAAAAGCGGTGAGTTTATATGCTCCCGTTATAAAATCAAATCGTATTACGATTACGTCCGATGAAAGAGGGGTAGTAATTACATTGGCAAGTGATGCTTTTTTTAAGCAAGGAAGTGCCGAATTGGATATTGAAGAAGTGCGTGAAGATTTACAACATTTGGCACAGTTTTTGAGTGAAAAAGACTTGGCAAAACAGCGTTTTCGCATTGAAGGACATACGGATTCGTCGGTAATTAATCCGGAATTGTGGGCAAGTAATTGGGAACTGTCTACAGCACGGGCGGTCAATGTTTTGCATGAGTTAGTGAAATACGGTGTTAATGAAAAGCAATTTTCTGTGGCCGGTTATGCGGATACACGCCCTAAGTTAACAGATGATACGGAAGAAGCACGAGCATATAATCGTCGGGTTGATATTATTTTCCTAGACGAAGCTCATTTTTAGTGATATTATATAGTAAGGGGATAATTATGAGTGATGAAGATCTAAATCTTGATGATGGTGATATTGGTGGAATGAGTACTCCGAAAAAATCAGGATCATCTTTTTTACCGACACTTTTGAAGTGGATTGCGATTGTTGTAGGTGCTATTATTCTAATTGTTACTGTTGTTATAATTACAAATGTTATTATGCATAAAAACGAGCCACCTGTTACTCCAATTGCAAATGCCGAAGAATATGTAAGTAAGAGAGAAGTTTTAGATTGGTACTCATCAATTGGTTCTATTAGAACTAAAACGAATGATCCTCTGCCTGCCAGTGTAATTGTAGAAGTTGTTCTTGGTTATAAAACACAGGATAAAGTAACTTCAACGGAAATTACACAGCGTCAAATTGAAATTAAAGATTTTTTACGTCGTTATTTTACAGGAAAATCATCTGTGGAATTAGGACACGAAAATGAGGACGCATTACGCATAGAAATTCGCAATGCAATAAATGATGATATTTTAAGTTCCTCAAAGATAAGAGATGTTAGATTTCTTACTCTTGATATTATTGAACAATAAGGTGAATAAGGAATGAACGAAGTTCTCTCACAGGACGAAATTGATCAACTTCTCATGGCTATCAGTTCAGGAAATACTGAGCCGGAGGACATTAAAAGCATAAATGATACTCGTAAAATTAAAATTTATGATTTTAAACGGCCTGATAAATTTTCAAAAGAACAAATTCGTACTGTGTCCATTATGCATGAGACATTTGCACGTCTTACTACAACAAGTTTATCGGCACAGTTGCGTTCTATGGTAAACGTTCATGTTGCGTCCGTTGACCAGCTTACGTATGAAGAGTTTATTCGTTCCATTCCAACGCCAACAACTTTGGCTGTTATAAATATGGACCCGTTAAAAGGTAATGCTATTTTGGAAATAGATCCTGCTATTACTTTTTCAATGATTGACAGGCTTTTTGGTGGAACCGGTCAAGGCGGAACAAAGGTTCAGCGTGATTTAACCGATATAGAAAACTCTGTAATGGAAGGAATTATTGTGCGTATTTTAGCAAATATGCGTGAAGCGTGGACACAAGTAATTGATTTACGTCCGCGTCTTGGACAAATTGAAACAAATCCTCAGTTTGCTCAAATTGTTCCGCCTTCTGAAATGGTTGTTTTAGTTACATTGGAAACAAAAGTTGGTGATGAAGAAGGCATGATGAATTTTTGTATTCCGTATATTACTATCGAACCGATTATTTCAAAACTTTCCAGTCAGTTTTGGTTTTCGTCGGTGCGTCGTAGTTCCACAACACAGTACCTTGGTGTCTTAAAAGAAAAATTATCAACAGTGGATATGGACGTTGTTGCAGAAATTGGATCCATAAATGTACCAATTCGTGATGTTTTAGGTTTAAGAGTGGGTGATATTGTCCGATTATCTAATGTGAGGGCAGGAGATCCTCTTACGTTAAATGTTGGAAATAGAGAAAAATTTACTTGCCAGCCGGGAATTATCGGTAAAAAAATGGCCGTACAGATTATAAATAAAATTGTTCCGGTTGAGGCAGAAGAATTTGAAGAATTATCAGTAGAAGGAGACGAATCCTATGAGTGATGGTGCAATTTCACAAGAAGAAATAGATGCTTTGTTATCTGGTCAAGAATTAAATAGTATTATTGGTGGTGGATTTGGTTCTTCTGCACCTTTTCCAAAAGATATGGATCTTAGTGTGATTAAAGATTTTGCAGGCGATGTTGCACAAACATTGTCTCAAAGCCTTGAAACAATGACAGGTCTTGGTTTTGATGTAGGAGCACCGATTGTTGAAAGTTTAAATCGTGATGCACTTTTGCGTAAGTTGCCGGAAATGGTCGTGGCTATTTTTAATGATTTTAGTGACGGTTTAACCGGAGATCACACATTTATTCTTTCCGGCGAGTTTGCTCAAAAACTTGCGGGGCTTATTAATAAAGAAGAAAATCCTGAACTTGATGATATGACTATTTCTGTCGTTTCGGAAATTGTTTCTCAACATTCCGGTAATGAAGTTACACTTTTGAGTAAAACAGGATCATTGTCTGATTTGGCTTGTATTCCTGCAGAAGGCTCATATGTACCTAAAGCAATGGTTCGCATTCCTCAGACGGATTTCGTTTTAGTAACGTATCCGATTTCCGGTGATGGAAGTGCTTTTACTTTGTGGGAAGTGCTTTCCGCAAATGTTGTAAAAGGTATGATAAATGCTTTAGGCGGGGATTCTTCATCGGATATGGGAGCTCTCTCTGCTGCGGAATTGCAAGGTTTAGGTGCAATGTCTTCGGAAATGGATATGGGTGGCATGAGTATGGGCGGTATGAATACGAATAGCATGAACATGGGCAATATGCAAATGCAACAACCAATGGGAGGCATGAATATGGGCGGTATGAATATGATGCCTCAGATGGGCGGTATGAATATTGGAATGAATGTGCCAAATGTTCAGTCTTTGCAATTTCCAAACCTTCATAACAGTCATAATATGATGGCAGAACAGGGAAATATCGGTTTGATTATGGATGTTTTCATGGAAATGACTGTTGAATTAGGCCGTACTAAAAAACAAATTAAAGAAATTTTGGGTTTTGGTGAAGGAACAATTATTGAGCTTGATAAACTTGCCGGTGAGCCGGTTGATATTCTTGTTAATCATAAACCGATTGCAAAAGGTGAAGTTGTAGTTATAGATGAAAACTTTGGTGTTCGTATTACGGAAATACTTTCACCTGTTGAAAGAGTTTCTGACTTGCACTAAAAGAAAATTATAAAAACTTGGGTGGGGCTTATGAAAAAAAAATTTCTCTTTATCTCTGCGTTGATATTTTTTGTTATTTTATTACCTGTCTTTGCTCAGAATACGCAAACAGAAATGGAAAATGTTTCAATCGATGAGTCTGCTTTCAAAATCAATTCAACTTTAGAAAATTCAACAGATGTAGCAAAAGAACCAAGCACGTTTTGGTTGTTTTTTCGTATGATTTTTGTTTTGGTTTTTGTGGTTGTGTGCATTTTTTTTGTAATGTACTTTATGAAAAAAAAGCTGAATCCGCAAGATATGAGCGAAGATGCATATTTGAGAAAAACAGCATCACTAAGTTTAGTTCCCGGTAAATCCGTACATATAATTACACTAAATGACAAAGCATATTTGCTTGGTGTTAGTGAAAATTCCGTTTCTTTAATTACTGAGATTACAGATAAAGATTTTGTAGACGCAATGAATATAAATGCAGAAGTTGCAGCAAGCGAAAGACCAAAAGATTTTGGAGAAATACTTGAAAAAATTATTCCTGGTTTTAAGAATAAAAAATATGAACAAAATTCCGAAGCTGCAACACAACGAATGAAAAAACATCATAGCAGGCTTTCAAAAATGAATGGAGATGAACAAGATGAAGTTTAAAAAACGTCTTTCAATTTGTTTTGCCTTCTTAATTTTGATTGCCTTTGCAATTCCAATTGTAGCTTTTGCACAAGAAACAGCACAAAACCGTTTTCCGCAAGGAGCTGCAAGAGCACGTACGGAAATGACAGGTGAAGTGCAACCTGTAGATTTGCCTATTATTGATGTTCAAATTCGTCAACCGGGCACAAATGAAGAAGTAGCTTTTTCAGTGCAAGTTTTGTTATTGCTCACAGTGCTTACATTAGCACCGAGTATTCTTATTTTAGTAACTTGTTTTTTACGGTTTTCCATTGTTCTGGACTTTATTAAACGTGCACTTTCATTACAACAAGTTCCGCCCACAACGGTTTTGAACGGAATTGCACTTTTTATGACTTTGTTCATCATGTGGCCTGTTCTTACAAATATTTATGATAATGCAGTTAAGCCGTTGACCGAAGGGCAAATTAATTTAGAACGGGCAATTACTGAAGCAGAGGCACCGTTACGCCTCTTTATGTTTAAACAAATGTCAAACAATACTCAATACATTGAGCTTTTTATGAGCATTGGAGATTTGCCTCAACCGGAAACGCTTGCAGATGTTCCAACTCATGTGCTTATTCCCGCTTATATTTTACATGAGTTGACAGTGGCATTTAAAATAGGTGTGTTTTTGTACATTCCTTTTATAATTGTTGATATGGTTGTAGCTAGTATTCTTATGTCTATGGGTATGATTATGCTACCACCTGTACAAATTTCCATGCCTTTCAAATTAATGCTTTTTGTTTTAGTTGACGGTTGGGGTTTACTTACGACACAACTTTTTAGTTCGATAATTCGTTAAACTGGAGGTATAAATGAGTTTAGGTCAAGTAATTAGTCTTTTACGAAGTGGTATTAGTGAAATATTTATACTTGTTGCTCCGGTTTTATTAACAGCTTTAGTTGTTGGATTAATAATTGCAATTTTTCAGGCAGTTACATCAATTCAAGAACAAACATTGACTACAGTGCCAAAACTTTTTGCAATTTTAGGTGTCTTGGCTTTACTTGGCGGATGGATGTTTACACATATTCGTGAATATACAATTCATATTTTTCAAATGATACCACAATTGGTTCGGTAAAATAAATGTTGACGGAAATTGTTGCACGTGCACCCATTTTTTTGTTGGTTGCAGTACGATGCTTTGCCATGATTTTGACGGTTCCTCTGCTTTCAATGCGAAATGTACCGCGAGTGGCAAAAGTTTCCTTGGCTGGATTTATGGCATTCTTGGTTTTACCGTCTGCATATACGAACGATTGGCAACAATTTGATTTTGCAACAAGTTCTGCATCTTTGCAATATGTTATGTTTATAATTGGAGAAGGTTTAATAGGTATAATTACAGGTTTTTATATTTCAATAATATTTGCAGCTTTTAGTTCTGCAGGACAGTTTTTTACTTTTCAAATGGGTTTTGGTGCTTCTGAAGTATATGATACTCTTTCTCAAATTGAAAATCCAATTATGGGTCAATTTTTAAATCTTATCGCCATGTTGGTTTTTCTCTTTACAGGAGCTTTTCAACAACTTTTTTTAAGTGGTGTTTTGCGAAGTTTTCAGTCATTAAATTCCTTGGTGCTTGTGGCACAAAAAGAACATTTTATGAGATTTTTGCTTTCCGGCCTAACAAGTTTATTTTATGATGCTATGATGATTGCTTTACCAATCGTAGGTACGCTTTTTTTAGTTTCCGTAACGATGGGTTTGCTTTCAAAAGCTGCACCTCAAATGAATTTACTTTCCGAAGGTTTACCTCTATCAATAATGGTTGCATTTTTTTTACTTACACTTCTTTTACCTATTATGTGCGGTTTTTTTAGTCGTTCATTTGATATTGCTTTTTCTAAACTTGAAAACTTATTTGTAATTGTTGCACCTAAATAACGTTGACGAGGTATAGTATGGAATGGAAAGATATTGATTTGCAGTGGTTTGCTGCAGAAGATGAAGGCAGAACAGAACAACCATCGGAACATAAGCTAAGAAAAGCACGTGAAGAAGGTCGTATTCCTAAAAGTCAAGATTTGAATTCCGCCATCATTATGCTATTAACTGTTTTTGTTTTGTTATCATTGGCTCCATGGCTTTTTAAAAAATTCAAAGAAATATTAAGGTTCTTTTTTAGTCGTTGTTGTGAGCTTGAGTTAACTGATGGCATAATAGCAAGTGCTTTTTATTCATATTATTTTAAGATGATTTTACCTGTTGCAATTGTTGTTATAATTGCCGCACTTGCTGCAAATATTGTTCAAAACAAAGGCTTTGTTTTTACAGTTAAGCCAATCATTCCAAATTTTAGCAAAATTATTCCGAGTTTCGGTAAATATTTAAAAAAAACTCTTTTTTCTGCAGAAGGTGCTTTTAATGTGGCAAAGTCTATTTTGAAAGTTGCCATTTTAGTTTTTATTTCATATACCGTCATACGAAATGATTTACCTCAATTGATGAAGTTACAAACAGTTTCTTTAGGTACGGGAGTTGCACATATTGCAAAAATGGCAGGCAAACTTTTAATAATAGCCTCATTGTTTTTTTTGGTTATAGCTGTTTTTGATTATTTGATGCAAAGACGTAGTTTTATGGAAGAAATGAAAATGACCAAACAAGAGGTAAAAGAAGAATATAAGGAATTGGAAGGCGATCCAATGATTCGTGGACAAATTCGTCAACGAATGATGCAAATGCTTTATCAAAATTTGCCCAAGGCTGTTGCTGAAGCCGATGTTGTTATAACAAACCCGACTCATTATGCTTGTGCATTAAAATATGACAGTGAAACGATGATAGGGCCCATGCTTTTAGCAAAAGGGGAAGATAATACGGCACAAATCATTAAACGTCTTGCAAAAGAAAATGACATTCCAATTATGGAAAACAGACCTTTGGCACGCGGTTTATTCAATGAAGTAAAAATAGGACAGATAATTCCGGAAATGTATTGGCAAGCTATAGCAAATATTTTGAAAGTGGTATATAATATGAGAGGCAAATGAGTCATTTTTTTGGGTGGGTAAATGGCTAACAAATTAAGTTATAAAAACGTCTCTAATCTCATTGTAGCTATTGCAGCAATTGTTGTTGTTCTAATGCTTATCTTCCCGTTACCTGTAGTGTTGTTAGACTTTTTTATGGCACTAAATCTTTTATTTTCAATTATAATTTTATTAATAGTTTTATATACCTCCCGTGCCATTGATTTTTCTTCTTTTCCGACTATATTACTCATATCAACTATTTTTGGACTTGGCTTGAATGTTTGTTCCACCCGACTCATTTTAGGTCAAGGTGCAAAATTTAACGGTAAAATGATAAAGGCTTTCAGCTCCTTCGTTGTTGGAGGTGCAGGTCAAGAAAGTTTGGTTATCGGTTTTATTATCTTTATAATTATCATTGCTGTACAAACTTTTGTTATCACAAAAGGTGCAACACGTGTTGCCGAAGTAGGTGCACGTTTTACTTTGGATTCTATGCAACCAAAGCAGATGGCAATAGAGGCGGAGTTTAATTCAGGTGCCATTTCAGAAGAAGAAGCTAAGAAACGAAAAAAAGAATTACAGATGGAAATAGACTTTTACGGAAATATGGACGGAGCGACAAAATTTGTTTCAAATAACGTAAAAGTGGGTATTTTTATTACTGTAATTAATCTTTTGGGCGGATTAATAATCGGTATTGTAATGCACAATATGGATTTTAGAACCGCTCTAAGCACATATGCTTCTTTTACAATTGGAGACGGACTTTTGACTCAAATGCCGTCGCTTTTGGTTTCTTTTGCAACAGGTTTAATTGTAACACGTTCCGCCTCAGACGAAAATACAACACTTGGAGATGATATTAAGAGTGAATTTTCACGTAATGGTGTAATTTACTATATTGCCGGTGCAACAATGATTATTATGGGATTGTTACCTGGTTTTCCGAAAATGGTTTTGTTTTTGCTTGGCGGTTCTTTAATTTATTTGGGATATATTATGCAAAAAGCATCCAAAAGCGAAGTTATTGCAAAAAAAGGAATGGATTCTTTAGTGACTACAGAGGACGGAAAACAAGCTTCAAGCCAACCAATCAGCCCTGTTGTTCCATTGGATTTATTATCACTTGAATTGGGACTTGCAAATTTACCGCTTATTGATTTGGAAAAAGGCGGAAATCTAAAAGAAAGAATGAGTCGCATTCGTCGCGATATAGGATTGGATTTAGGTCTTGTTGTTCCGCCTATTCGCATGAATGATAATATGACTCTTGATAGTTCGGAATATGTTTTCAAAATAAAGGGCGTAGAAGTTGAACGTGGCAAACTTAGACTTGGTTGTCTTTTAGCAATGAATACAGGCGGAATTACAGAAGATATTCAGGGAGAAAAAACACAAGATCCTGTTTTTGGTTTGCCGGCAATTTGGATAACGGAAGATGCTCGTGAAAAAGCCGAACGTTCAGGATATTCTGTTGTAGACGCCCCAACAATTATTACAACGCACATTACGGAAATGATTCGTCATCATGCTGCAGAAATTCTCGGCCGCCAAGAAGTAAAAGCAATTGTAGAAACGTTGCGCAAAGATTATCCGGCCGTTGTTGAAGATGTTGAAAAAATGGAATTCACAATCGGAGATATTCAAAAAGTTATGCAAGGACTTTTGCGCGAACAAGTTAGTGTACGCAACATGGTAACGATTTTAGAAACAATGGCGGACTTTGGAAAAATTACAAAAAACACGGATACCTTAGTTGAAGAAGTAAGGCAGCGTTTGGGGCGTCAAATATGTTTTCAATATGCTGACGAAAATAAAGTTTTGCGCGTTGTTACAGTTGAACATTCATTTTTACAACGCTTGGTTGACAGCCGTGTTGATACCATAAATGGCCCTGTTGCGGCTTTGAAAATAAATGAGCAACATGCTTGGATTGCAGCAATTAACGGAACGTACGCATCCGTTTCAAATAAAGGTTATCAACCTATTGTGCTTTGTCCGAAAGAAGCACGTATATTGGTGAAAGAAACAACAAGGCGCGAGTTGCCGGGATTAGTTGTTCTTTCTGTTGGAGAAATTGTTGATGATATAAAAGTAGAATCATTAGGAGAAATTCATGTTCAGCTTTAATGAAGGAAGCAATGTAAAAATAAACGGTGAGACTATAGCTGAATGTCGTGAAAAGGTTTTTAGACAGTTTGGTGAAGATTTCGACATTACGCCTATTTCAAGTGCACAAAAAAAAATCGGTGGTTTTTTGGGATTTGGTCAAAAAGATGGCGTTGAAGTAACATATTTAATTTATCCTAAAGCTAAACAAGCTCCAAAAATTCAACCATTGTATCCTAACTTAAATAACCAATTTAATAATATAAAGCTAACGGAAACAAAAAAGGTAAATTTTGACATTTCTGAAGAAGAACTTGAAAAACGCAAAATAAATATTATTGAAAGCAATCCAACCGCTTCACAAGCAGTTCAAGCACAAATTGCAAAAGAAGTTTTAGATGAGGTAAAAGCCCTGCGTGAAGATGTTCAAAAACAAAATGAATCTATTAAAATATCTCAAGTGGAAGAACATCCAACAATAACAAAAATTGAACAAATCTTGGAAAAAAATGAGTTTTCCTCCTCATATATAAAAAAAATATTAAATAGAGTACGTAAAGAATTTAGCATAGAAGATTTGACAAATTATTTCAAAGTTGAACAAGCTGTTGTTAATATGATTGCACAAACTATTGAAATTAAAAAACCCGAATATGTTGCTCGTCCGCAAGTTATTGTTTTAGTTGGTCCGACAGGTGTGGGTAAAACAACAACTGTTGCAAAAATTGCCGCAAATTATATTTGCCCTGAAGATAATCGTATGCAAAAAAAAGTTGCGTTAATTACAATGGACGGATATAGAATTGGTGCTAAACAGCAGCTTGAAGCATATGGTGAAATTCTGAATATTCCTGTTGAGTTAGCATATGATAGCGATGCATTGCAAAAATTAATTAATAAATATAAAAATGATTTCGATTACATTATAATTGACACCATTGGGAATAGTCCGAACGATTATATTGAAGTTTCAAAGATGCGTTCGCGTTTGGAAATGAAAAATGTAACTGTAGAAACATATCTAACAATTGCGGCAGCAACAAAAAGCTCCGATATTCGTAACATAGTTCAACAATATGAAATTTTTACATATGATTCAGTAATAGTTACAAAACTTGATGAAACAAAATGTATTGGAAATGTAATTTCAGTTTTAGATGAAAAGCATAAATCGGTCGTATATTTAACTGACGGACAAAAAGTGCCTCAACATATTGAAAAAGCATCTGTTTTAAGGTTTTTGGACTCTTTGACCGATTTTAAAATAGACAGAGAGAATTTTCAAACAAAGTAAAATTTTAACGGAGAAAATATATGCAAGATCAAGCATCTGAATTGAGAGCAATGATGAATAAAACAAAACCGGCTCATGCTACGCGAATTATTGCCATAACAAGTGGAAAAGGTGGTGTTGGCAAAACTAATCTTGCTGTTAATATGGCAATTGCATATGCGGAAATGGGTAAAAAAGTAATTTTGATTGACGGAGATTTGGGTATGGCAAACGTAAATGTTTTGCTTAATATTGTACCAACGGCTAATCTTTTACATGTAATTACTCAACATAAATCTATTACAGATATTGTTCTAAATACTGAATTCGGAATTAAATTTATTGCCGGTGCCAACGGATTTTCTCGCATTGCTAATTTGAATGAAACGGAATTGGACTTTTTTGTAAAAGAGTTTTCCCAGCTTTCAAATGCTGACATTATCATCATTGATACAGGGGCCGGAATTTCAAATAACGTTTTAAGTTTTGTTGCTGCTGCAGATGAAGTTTATGTTGTAACAACCCCGGAACCAACCGCAATTACTGACGCATATGGAATTATTAAAATTATAGCTACGGAATTACAAAATACAAATGTGAATATGAAATTGCTTGTAAATCGTGTTCATTCCGCTGAAGAAGGCAGGCGTATTTCTGATCGCATTATAAATATTGCCGCTCAGTTTTTAAATTATAAAATTGAATATTTGGGTTTTATATATGAAGATCCCATCGTTACAAGTTCGGTAATTAGGCAAAAACCTTTTATTGTAGCGTCTCCGCAATCAAAGCCTTCAATTTGCGTTAGGCATATTGTTGGACGCATTGAAAAAACCGAGTTTGAAGAAGAAGAAGGATTTGCAAGATTTTTGCGTAAGATTCGTGGTAGAGGCAAAAAAAAATAGCATAAATTTGTTAAAAAAAATATACAGTCGCTATAGTTGACAGATTGGAAATATTGACTTAAACTATATAAAAGGGAGGAATGGTATGAATAGCCCGAAATTTATTGCATTTGCCGGTGTTTTTGGGTTTGTCCTTTCGTTTCTAGTCGGTATTTTTTCCGGCAACCCCTTTGGCATAGTTTTATTAAGAGCATTTATATGTGCTTTAGGTTTCGTAGTTGTTTCTTTTGGAGCTTTGCTTTTGTATAATTATTTTTTAAATATAAAAGTAAATGAGCCTTTTGAAAGAGAAACCGTCAATGCGTCCAGTGTTGAGCTTCCTGAAGATGATTTTCTTCCGGAGGATAATGGTCCAAGTTTTTTTGTAGATGATATTCAAGAGCGACGACCGACTGTGCAAAGAAAAACAAGTGCAACTGAAAGGCAAAGTTTTGATTTTG
Source organism: Treponema sp. (assembly GCA_012520945.1). Taxonomy (GTDB): domain Bacteria; phylum Spirochaetota; class Spirochaetia; order Treponematales; family Treponemataceae; genus JAAYNH01. The sequence continues at coordinate 55,412 of JAAYNH010000048.1, forward strand.
ATGAATTAACTGATTTTAAAAGCGAACAAAATATTTCATCGGAAAATGATTCGGAAGATGTGGATTTTGAAAATATGAATTCAATGGAAAAGGATTTTATTGATGTTGATTCAATAGATGTTGATGAAAATGTTCAAAATTCGGTTTTGAAAAATGTGAATGAGGATATAAAACAAAAAGTTGCTGTGCAAGATGATGATGAAGTTCTTGATGAGCTTCCGGAAATTAGTAATTATGTTGCCATGGATACAACTGAAAGTTCTTCGGAGTCGATATATTCGAGTCCGTCAAGTTCTTTTACCCCTGCATCATTAGATGAAATGACTAATTTTCAAGATTCGACTGTAATTGCTCAAGCAATTCGGACTGCACTTGCAAATGACTAAAGGTGTGGGATAATATGGCAAATTCGTTGAATGGGCAAAAAACAGAAGAAGAATTGTGGGTAGAATTTAAAAAAACAAAATCGCTCGCCATTAGGGACATTTTTATTAGGCAATATATGCCGTTGGTAAAGTATGTTGCAGGAAAATTATCCGGTGGTATGCCAAGCAACGTTGATTTTGATGATTTAGTTAGCTACGGTCAATTTGGTCTGTTGGATGCAATAAATAAATATGACCCTGATAAAAATGTTAAATTTAAGACATATGCGGTAACACGAATTCGTGGGGCAATTTATGATGAGTTGCGTCAATTAGATTGGGTTCCGCGTTCAATTCGTCAAAAATCGCGTGAAATTGAGAATACGATTATGCGTCTTGAGTCGAATCTTGGTCGTCCGGCAAGTGATGCGGAAATTGCAGGAGCAATGGGGCTGAGTGAAGAAGAATTTCAGCGTACTGTAATGAAAGTTTCGGGCACAAGTATTCTTTCGCTTAATGATGTTTGGTATTCCGGAGATAATTCTGACAGAGTTTCTATCGGTGACACAATTGAAGCTCCGTCCAGCTTAAATCCTGATGTTATTGTTGAGCGTGAAGAAGTTCGACGTGTTATCATCGATGCAATTAATGACTTGCCTGAAAAAGAAAAAATGGTTTTGGTTTTGTATTACCATGAAGACATGACATTCAAAGAAATCGGCCAAGTTCTTGAAGTAAGTGAATCACGTATTTCGCAACTTCATACAAAAGCTAATTTACGTCTTAGAGCAAAGCTGACAAATATTCGTAAAGGAATCATTTAATGGTAACGTTGGACAAAATTCGCAATGATATGCAAAAATTGCTCCAAGATGACAAAAGCCTTCGTTATGTAAATGTTCGTGCGGATTCGGTTGAAGATGCTTTAGCCGATGCGGCTGTTCAGCTTAATTCAAAAGTTTCTTTTCTTGAATATGAAGTTTTAGAAAAAGGTTATGAAGGTTTTTGGGGATTAGCAAAAAAACCTTGGTATTTGCGTATTTATGAAAATCCTGTTGCTGTTGCAAAAAAAAGAAAAAAGAAAAAAACAGAAGATATTATTATTGATGATCATCTAGAAGAAGCTCCAAAAATTGTTGATAAAGACGGAATGTTTTATATTCGTTACTTTGCTTCACAAATTAATCTTAAAGTTGTTTTACCTCAAGGAAAAGGTGCTCATGTCGATGCAAAAGAAATCCTCAGTCATCTTAAACGCCAAGAAATTGTTGCAATTGAAGAAGATTTAATTCGCCAATATGTTAAAACCGGTACCGATGGTAAATATGAGCCGATTGGTCAATATAATCATAACCCAGCAGCAGATGCAACTATCGTTGTAGATGTTTCGAACGATGAAATGCATGCCATGATTACGGTTTCTTCTCCTGCAGTTGGCGGAGCGGAAGCTAATGCCGACCAAATAGTGCGTATGCTTTCAATTCAAGGCGTTGTTATTGGTATTGATGAACAGAAAATTTCAGATTTTGTTGATAATCCCGTTTATGGCGTCCCTTATGTTGTAGCAGATGCAATTGATCCTGTTGACGGACGCGATGCATATATTGCATATAATTTTGAAACGGATCGTTCGAAACTTCGTATTTCGGAAGCAGCCAACGGGCAAGTTGATTTTAAAGAACTAAACTTAATTCAAAATGTTGTTGAAGGTCAACCACTTGCTGTAAAAATGCCACCTGAAAGAGGAAAAGCCGGTAAAACGGTTTATGGAAAATATCTTGAAGCAAAAAACGGAAAAGATATACATATGCCTTTGGGTGAAAATGTTGTAGTTGACACTGACGGTCGCACAATTTTGGCTGCAACTAATGGACAAGTTTTGCTTAAAGGGGACAAAATTTTTGTTGAACCTGTTATGGAAGTTAACGGTGTCAATATAAAAACCGGAAACATTCAGTTTTTAGGAACAGTTATTGTTAAAGGAAATGTTGAAGACGGTTTTAATGTAAAAGCATCCGGTAATATTGAAGTTTCCGGAACTGTTGGAAACTGCCTTTTGGAGGCGGAAGGAGACATTATTGTAACATTGGGAATTTTAGGACGCAATGAAGGATTTGTTCATTCTAAAAAATCAATATGGGCAAAATTTATTCAAAATGCAAAAATTGAAGCTGAAGAATATGTTGTTGTTTCAGATAGTATTGTAAATTCAAATGTTACGGCAAATAAAAAAATAATTGTGCAGGGAAAAAGAGCGGCAATTATTGGTGGACATTTATTTGCAACAGAGGAAATTCATGCGAAAAACATTGGAACGCGAGGCGGTGGTACTGAAACTGTTTTGGAAGTTGGTTATGATCCACGTGCAAAACGCCGTTTAAATAGTTTATTGGAAAAAAATGAATCATTTAAACGAGAGCTTGATGATATTGAATTGAATATTCAAACATTGGAAAATACTAAAAAGGTTCGTCGTCAATTACCTCATGATAAAGAAGAAAGTTTGATAAAGTTTATAGCACGTAAAGCCGAAATTCAAAGTGAGCTGGAAACTATGAGTAAAGAAATTGAACAAATTCAGATACACTTGCGTGAATTGAAAGTTATAGGCAAGATTTCTGCTTCCGGTATGATTTATTCCGGTGTAAAAGTTTATGTTCGTGATGCATACGATGAATTTCCAACTGATATTAAGAGTGTTACGGTTTATTACAAAGACGGATTTGTATACAAGGGCAAGTACGAACCATTGGCAATAGAGGACACGAAGCGAGTTCCTGATGGCTATTCAACCAATTGATTTGCAAGTTTTATATTCTCAATTAGAAAATGTGTCTAAAAATGTTGCCTTTCAGCAACAGGGCATTGTAAAGCATGAGGCTATAACCGCTGAAAAAGAAGCGGAAAAACTTCAAGAGAAAAAACAAACAGTTGAAGAAACGCGATTTCAAGAAAATCAAGTAATTATTCAAAAAGATGGGAAAAATTCACAAAATTCTTCAGAAAAAGAAAAAAAGGAAAGTAAAAATCAAGTTGAAACAATTGAAGATGTTCAACCAAAATTTCAAGTTATTAGAGATCCGCTTTTAGGACAACATATTGATATTACGGTGTAAAAAATGCAAACGACAATTTTGATTGTTATTTCTGTTGTAAATATTGTTTTATGGATAATTCTTTTTCGTACAATTAGAAAAAAAATAACAAATGGTTATATTGATCAGTTTTCTATAGAAATTGAAAATTTAGTAAAAGAACTTGATAGAACAACGGAAAATAATTTATCTCTTTTAGAAGAAAAAATTCAACAAGTAAAAGATGTCCTTGTATATGCGGAAAATAAAATTGAAATTGCAAAAAATGATATGTATTCAGCTCCAAGATCTCAAGGAAAACATCTTGTTAATAAATATTTTCAAAATTCTTCCGAAGAACAAATGCAAATTAAAATTATTGATGAAACAGAAAATGTTGAAGAAAAAAAGGAAATTGAAAATAAAGAAACAAAATCAACTATGCAGCAAAGAGTTTTAGAATTGTATAAAATGGAATTATCGTTGGAATCAATTGCCGACAGGCTGAATATTTCTATTACTGAAGTAGAAATGATTGTTTTAATGTATGGTGACAGATAAATGAAAAAAACGATAATTTGTCTTCTATATATTTGTTGTTTTTTTTGTGTTAAAGCACAGGAGTTTTTAGAAGTAAAAAAATTAACCGGCAAGTGGCAAAATTCAAGTAGAATTGTCAATTTTGAAACAGAGCAAACGTGGCTAAAGACATTTTATACCTTATGGAATGATGGACCATATTCGTTATATGAATTGGAACAAATACGCCTTTTACAAGTTGAAGATAAGGTTTTTTTGAATTTTTATGAAAAAAAAGACGATATTTTTATAGCTGTAAATAATAAAAAAAATGTTGCTATTAGTCCTGTAAAAACAGAAAATAAGTTTTTTGGTTATGTTTTTTCTGAAACAGAAAAAGATTTAGTATATAAAGTTTTGTACTGGAAATCAGAAGTTCTTTTTTCTGATGAAAAAATTGAATTTGAAAATAGCATAATAATTCCAAAGCATATTGCAATTAATGATATTATATATACTTGTGTTACAGGGCGTGGCAATAAATTGCGTAATGTTAAAGCGGAAACAATTGAAGATGTTTTTGGAACTGAAATTTTGCATAAAAATGAAAAATATTTGGCAATTGGTGAACCGTTTTTAACAAAAATAAAAGAATAAAAATCATAAATAGAAAATTTAAAAAAAAATGTCATGTAATATAAAATATCTAATTTTTTTCAGATAATAAATTGCTATGAAAAATAATCTTTGTGTGAGTGAAACTTTGTGTAAGTGTACTTGACCAACAGTACTTGACCAAAATTATATAAATATGTTAACATAATAATGAACATAAAAATTATCGCGTGTAGCTAGAGAGTCGTTCAAACGACTCTTTTTTTATAGATTTTTAGCAAATATGGAAATATTGAAAACATATTATTGATAAATGATGATGAATAAGTATAGATACTTTTAGGAGAAATTTTGGAATATAAATCCTTAAGTGAAGAAAAATATTTTTCAGATGCTTCAAAATTAGTTTTAGGATTAGGTTATGTTTTAGTTGAATTACGTGTTTTTCCTATGAAAGAACAAGTTCAAGTGAAAGCGGTAATAACAAACAGCGTTGAAAATAAAGAAGGAATAGGCATAAATGATTGTGCAAAGGTGCATCGTGTCTTGTTACCAAGAATGGAAGCTTTACTTTCAAATGATAATATATATATGGAAGTTACTTCACCGGGAATGGAGCGAACAATCAAAAATGCAGCTGAATTTGAGTTTTTCGTTGGGCAAATGGTTCGCCTCTGGGATATAAAAAAAACAGATTGGGTTTCCGGAAAAATATTGTCTTCCGATTCAACGCAAATTACGTTGGTAATGTCGGATGGAGAAAATAAATCTTATCCGTATGAACAAATAGCAAAAGCTAAATTATTACATATATAATTTTTAAGGAGAAATCCATTATGTCAATGGAAATGGCAGATGCAATTCGTCAGTTAACTGTAGAAAAAGGTTATACTGAAGAACAAGTTTTGACAATTATTGAAAATATGCTTAAAGCAGCTTATAAACGCACTTTTGGAACAAATGCGAATGCTGTAGTGAAATTCAATGAAGATAATACTGATGTGGAAATTTACGCACGTAAAGTGATTGTTGATGGTGTTTATGATCCTGTTACGGAAATTGAATTGGAAGAAGCTTTGGAGTTGAGCAGTGAATGTGAAGTTGGAGATGAAATAGATATTTTAATTGACCCTAAAAATGATTTTCAACGTTCAGCAGTTCAAACAGGAAAACAAAATGCACATCAATCGTTAAGTGAAATTCAAAAAGATAGTCTTTTAGCTGAATATAAAGATAAAGTTGGAGAAATTATTATCGGTTATTATCAACGCGAACGAAACGGTGGAATTTATGTAGATTTGGGTAAAGTTGAAGGATATTTGCCTGTTAAATTCCAAAGTCCTCGTGAAGTTTATCGTAAAGGTGACAGAATTAAGGCACTAATCGTTGATATGAAAAAAACGGGTACGGGTTTGCAATTAATTCTTTCACGTACGGATCCGGAATTAGTACGCATGATTGTAGAACTTGAAGTGCCTGAAATTTATGACAGAACGGTTGAGATTTTCAAAATTGTTCGCGAACCGGGTTATAGAATAAAAATTGCCGTTTATTCTAACAAAGAAGACATTGATCCTGTAGGTGCATGTGTGGGATTGAAAGGTGTACGCATTCAAAATGTTATTCGTGAGTTGGAAGGCGAAAAAATCGATATTATGAAATATGATTCGGATCCGCGTGTGTTTATAAAAAATGCACTTAGTCCGGCAGAAGTTGATGAAGTATTTATTCTTGATGAAGAAAAAAAACAAGCACTTGCAATTGTGAATGACAGTCAATTCAGTTTAGCAATTGGAAAACAGGGCTTGAATGTGCGTTTGGCAAATCGTTTAGTAGATTGGAATATAGATGTGAAAACAGCAGATCAATGTGAAGAACTTGAATCTCTTATTGCCGAAACTAGACGTGCAGCTGAAGAACTTTTCAGTGATGTTGAGTATAATGAAATAGCTACTGTTTCCGAACTTCCCGATATTGATAAAAATATTGCCGATATTCTTAAGGAAAATAAAATTGATGGAATTGAAGCTTTTGTGAAAGCGTATGATAATGCTGAACTTGCAGATATTGATGGAGTAACAAAAGAAGATTTAGAAAAAGTTATGACATTAATTGAAGAAAATGTTGAGTTTGTTGATGAAGAAGAACTTCCTGAAGAAAGTGTCGATAATAGTATAGAAGAAGAAGTTGAAGAGTATGAGTGTCCTGAATGTGGGGCTACTATTACTTTGGATATGACAAGCTGTCCAAGTTGTGGGATTGGTCTTAGCTTTGAGTATGAAGATGAATAGGATTTATATATGTAAATCATACAAATTTTAATAGATGGAATGTTTATTTTAGGAGATATATTTATAGATGGCAGATGAAGCAGAGAACAAACAAAAATTTATTTTGAACAAAAAAAAGCCTGAACCTCAAACGGCTCAAGAACCCAAACAAAAGAAGAAAGTTGTGGTTGTGAAAAAAAAGCCTGTTGCGGTTAAGGTTGAAGAAAGTCCTGCTCGAAAGGTTGTGCCTGTGGCAAATGCTACAGTGGAAGACAAAAAGACAAAGGATTCCATAGTTGAAAAACCTGCGGAAAAAATTGTTTCAAAAGATGGTGCAAAATCTGATGTAAAATCTGAAGATAAACCGGAAAAAAAGGCTGAAACTAAACCTGAAAAAAAAGGCAAGCCTGTGCGCCAAATAACATCGATAGAACTTTCTCCTCCAAGGCCAAATATTAGACAAGGTAATCTTGCTGGTGGTTATGGACGTCGTGATGGTAATTTTCGACGCGATAATCGTAATTTTGATGGACAGCAAAATCGTGACGGACACCAAAATCGTGA
>JAAYNH010000049.1 GCA_012520945.1 Treponema sp.
ACTCTGGTCTTCAGTATATCACCCCGTTCCAAAAGAGATCAGGATTGCAGCATGAGATTTTTTCCAATCGTAATGCAGTTATCGAAGCGGCAAAAGAAAAACATCCGCATCGATGGGGTAATCGAGCTACAAAAAAACATGTGGATAATCAGGCGGAAATCCTTAATCGGGTCAAGAAGGAATTTGCATAAATTATGTCAAAGATCACGACAACTATATTGACATATTCCGTCTGGAACACCTTGTCAAATTGGTGGCTTAAAATCTTTTCTCAAGAAAAATTACGAAAATTTAATTACTATTGATATTATTTGTCATGGAGTGCCGTCTCCTAAGGCATGGAATAAATACAAAGAATTACAAATGAAAAATGCTAATTCTAATATCGAGAGAATTGCTTTCAGGTCGAAGAATGAGGGCTGGAAGCAATACTCAGTTTTATTTTCGTTTGAAAATAAAACTGAGTATTGTAAAAATTTACATAAAGATCCTTTTATGCAAGCATTTCTAACCGATACTATTTTACGCTCTTCTTGCCATGAATGTATTTTTAAGTCTATCCATCGAACAAGTGATATTACGCTTGCTGACTTTTGGGGAATTAAACATATAGCTCCATTAATGGACGATGATAAAGGAACTTCTCTACTCTTTATAAATTCTGAAAATGGTAAAAAACTATTTGAAAATATTGATACGGAGATTGAAAAGTTAGAAGTCGATATAAATAGAGCTGTTAGTTATAATAAAGCAGCTATAAAATCAGCAACACCGAATAAAAATCGGAACAAGTTTTTTAAAGAGTTAGAATTATTCTCTTTTGACAAGTTGGTAAAAAATTATTGTCTACCTGCAATTTGCATAAGAGTTGTAAATAAAACAAAACGAATAGCTGTTGGAGTGGCAAAAAAACGACAGATCCCGATTTTTCACATGGAGGCAGGAAACCGTTGTTTTGATCAAAGAGTTCCCGAAGAGACAAATAGAAAAATTGTTGATCATATAAGTGATATCAATTTAACATATAGTGATATAGCCAGAGAATATCTTTTAAGAGAAGGGCTTTCTGCTGACCGTGTTATAAAAACTGGTAGCCCTATGTTTGAAGTTTTACAAAATTATCTTCCAAAAGTAGAAAAATCAGAAATCCTGACAAAATTGAATTTAAAAAAACAAGAATATTTTGTTGTTTCAGCTCATCGAGAAGAAAATATCTCTTCTGAAAAGAATTTTCAAAATCTATGCACTATACTCAATGATATGGCAAAAACATTTAAGTTTCCTATTATTGTTTCATCACATCCTCGAACACGGAAAATGATTGAAGCAAAAGGAATTGAGTTTGATCCATTGGTTCGCTTAGAAAAGCCTTTTTCATTAAGCGATTATTTAGCTTTACAAGTAAATGCAAAAGCAGTATTATCCGATAGCGGAACAATTTCAGAAGAATCTTCGATTTTAGGTTTTCCTGCATTAAATATTCGAGAAGCTCATGAAAGACCAGAAGCTATGGAAGAAGCATCAGTTATGATGGTTGGCTTAAACCCTGAACGAATACAACAAGGTTTATTACAATTAGATTATGAAATTAAAAATTGTGTAAATTTTAGAAAAGTGGCAGACTATTCTATGCCAAATGTTTCCGATAAAGTTGTTCGTATTATTTTGAGTTATACAGATTATATAAAAAGAGTTGTTTGGAGTGAAAGAAATTAGATGAATATTGCACTTGTTACTGATGATTATATTCCATATAGTACTCGTATCGCTGGAAAAATGCTTCATGAACTTTCTGTATGTTTAAATGAAATGGGACATAGTGTTACTGTTATTACTCCGCACTTTTCAAACCAAAAGTTTATTCAAGAAGAAATTGATAATATCAAAATCTGGCGATTTAAATCTGGTGTTATAAAGAATGTAAATCTCTTTATTCGTGCAATAAATGAATCCTTTTTATCATATAGAGCATGGAACGCAATAAAAAAGAAAGTTACAACGAAGAGTTTTGATGCAGTTATTTATTATTCTCCATCAATTTTTTGGGGAAATTTAGTAAAAAACTTAAAAAAAAGATGTAATTGTAAATTTTTTTTAATTCTAAGGGACCTTTTCCCTCAATGGGTTGTTGA
>JAAYNH010000050.1 GCA_012520945.1 Treponema sp.
ACACAAAACAAAGATGTTACTTTTGCAATTCTTGAAAATGCTGACAAATATAATATTCCGCTTTCATTGGCTTTTGCACTTGCGTATACTGAAAGTAATTATAAGGTGACTGCAGTTAATAAAAATAAAAACACAAGCATCGATCGCGGTTTGTTTCAACTAAATAATAATTCGTTTCCAAAATTGACTGAAAGTGAATTTTTTGATCCCTATACAAGTGCTTCTTATGGGCTTGCACACTTAGATTTTTGTTTAGAAACTGCTGGAAACGAAGTAGCAGCTTTGGCTATGTACAATGCAGGCACAAATCGAGTGCGAAATAATGGCACCCCACAAATGACTTTAAATTATGTTGATAAGATTTTCTCTTATAAAGAAGGTTTAGATGCGCTTTTGTATTCTGAACTGCTTGAGTTTACCGAATCAAAACAAAACAGCTATATTGCGATGCGTGGAAAATAAAAACATTTTTTAAAAGCCTTTTGATATTGGGTATATTTGGTTTTGATAGACTTTTTTTATTGTTTCTTTAGACTATTTTTTATTCAGTAATAAACACATACTGTGCATGTTTTTTTTCAAATGCAGATGCAAATGACAGTTTAAAGCTGTCAATTTGTGTTTTAAGTGTTTCTATAGGAAGCTTTTCTTTTAAAGCAATTTTTGTATCGTTTAATGAAAGAGAATCAATGGTTTTTAAATGTGTATACATAAAATCAGGATCGAGTATTTTTGAAAAATAAAACCCCAAAACATTTGTTGCTTTTTTGAGCCGCCTTGCGCAGTGTTTCATTGCAGAAATACAATTTTCTTGGAAAAAATCTTTTAAGAGCTCCCCGTCTTTTTTTATTTCAGGGAAAAGTATATTGCCTGCAAAAAAAAAGTGCAAGAAAAAAAGAAAACAGGCAATTTTGTCCTGTTTCATTTAAAGAAAGATAATAACATTCTAGCTTTGTTAGGCCATTTTTAGCTTCCAGTGTCGTGAGCTCATCTAATATCCACGAGGGAAGTGCAAATAGGTTTATTTCAGGGGTAAGTAATATTTCAATACTAAATTTTTCTGCGATAGAAAAGCTTGTTTTTAAATGAGCTAAATACGCTTCATTAAAGCTTTCTGGCTCATTAAGAGAGATTTTATTCCAAGGCAAAATCCATAAGACTTTTTGGCCTTCGAGTTTTTCACATTGTACTTTTATTTCTTCATAATCTGTAGAGTCTTCCAAAATAGGGTAATTAGTACGAATGATGTTTTTCATTTTTGTCCTTTGCATACTAGCTAAAACAAAACAAGACCACCTACAAAAAGTGGTCTTTTGGATTTGGAAAAAAATATTCCTTATTCAGTTAAAATACGAATAACTTCAGCCTTGTCTTTCGTTTCTAGAATTTCTTGGCGTTTTTCAGCACTCTTAAATAAGAGGCTTATTTCAGCAAGAAATTGCAAATGTGGCCCAGTTTTATTTACTGGTGAAAGAGTCATTATAAAAATTCTACAAGGCTCTTGATCCAATGAGTCGAAATCAACGGGGTTATCTGAAATACCAATACAAGCAACCAAGTCATCAACGGTATCAGTTTTACCATGTGGAATTGCAATCCCATGTTTCATACCAGTTGACATCTTTCTTTCGCGATCAAGAACGCATTCGCGAGCAGCTTTTTTATCGGTAACTTTTCCAGCTTGAACAAGAATGTCAAGCATTTCATCGATAATTTCCTCTTTCGTTGTACCTTTCAAATGGAGGTTAACTGTATCCTCTGTTAATACTGTTCGTAAGTTCATAAATAATATACTAAAGCTAGTTTACGTAAAAGTCTAGCAAAAAAACACGATAGTTTAAAAAAATCATTCGAAAGTGATGGATGGGGTAGGAAAGGCAGATTTATCGGCTTGATAGTTTTTTTATACTGTGATATACTAAAAAAGTATTTTTAAATATGTAAT
>JAAYNH010000117.1 GCA_012520945.1 Treponema sp.
ATATATCTGACAGTTTGAAGTTTAATAAGGAGTTTTATCCAGAGTTATTGAATGATATAGAATTGAAATTTGAGAATTCAATCACATTAATAAATAATTACCAAAAGTTAAAATGGATTGGTGTTTCAAAATATAATAATGAAATATGCGCTATTATAAAATTTGAGTCATTATATAATCCATTTGAAAAAAACGCTGAACAGATAAATATTAAAGGCAGGTCGCTTTATTGGGGCGAGATATGGGTATCACTCGAAGACAAACAGGTTGAATATAGCTATATGATTGAAGATTTGGTTATGAAATTTACTGGTTCAATGTTTCCCAAAGAAAAGTTGATAGAACTTCAACGTGAGATTGTTTTCAATAAAAAGAAATAACATCTAAATTTAGCGATAATGAAAAAGAATAAAAGAACAATAGCATTCATATTAGCCCTGATATTTAGTATTGTGTTCTCACTACTTTTTAAATGGGTACAGACTGGAAATCCATTCAAACCTGAGACCCTAATGTATGGCATCATTGTCTTTCTAAATATTCTAATAACTGGTGGTGTTGCATTTAGTATATTTCATAAAAATGCAAACAAATCTACAATTCAAGTCAAAAAAAACATTTTGCCTTCATTTCTACTATTTGTTTTGTTTGCATTAGTTGTTTCGCTTTCGCTCGTAAGTATTGGCGTTTACATTTTTTACCTGATAAAAGGTTTAGATACGACTAATTTCTTAACACAATTGATTCATGTGGAACTTTCTGGGGCAATCAAGCAATTCTCAATATGGATTTTAATCGGTTCGGCTTTCTTTTTCTACATAATTTGGCGAAAGGCGATAGAAAGAGAACAAAAGTTGCGAGAAGAAAATCTGAAATACAGATACCAAAATCTAAAATCACAGGTTAATCCCCATTTCTTATTTAACAGTCTGAATACGCTTTCGGAAATAGTGTACGAAGATGCTAAAATAGCCGACAAATACATTCAAAAGTTGTCAGGGATATACAGATACATTTTAGAAAACGAAGAAATTGATTTAGTTCCTCTAAACAAAGAAATTGAATTTGTAAAACAGTATTTTGACATTCAGAAAGTACGTGACAATGATAAGATTTTGTTGGAAATTGATTTTCAGGATGCAGACGAATTTAAAGTTGTACCCATATCTTTACAGATTTTGGTTGAAAATGCCCTGAAACATAATTCAAGGTCAGAAAAATTACCGTTGAAAATCAGAATAGAAAGAAATATTGATAACATAGTGGTTTCTAATAATATTCAGAGAAAGAATATTTTAGCAAGTAAATTAAAAACAGGATTATTAAACTTAAAAGAAAGAGTAAAACTTATTCTTGATAAAGATTTGATATATGAAGAAGATAACAACCAATTTATTGTAAAACTACCCATTATTAAGTCGTAGAGATGAAAGTGTTAATTATAGAGGACGAAAAACCTGCTGCACATAAGTTATTTAGATTGTTAGGGGAAATAAACCCAGACATTGAGATTATGGATGTTCTAAAATCGGTAGAAGACTCTATAAATTGGTTTTTGCATAATCCAAAACCAGACCTGATATTCATGGATATTCAACTTGAAGACGGAATTTGTTTTGAAATATTTGAAAACCAACCGATTCATACACCTATAATTTTTACAACTGCTTATGATGAATATACATTAAGAGCTTTCAAGGTTAACAGTATCGACTACCTTTTAAAACCTATTGATTCGGATGAACTTAAAAATGCATTAGATAAATTCAACATGCATTATAAACAAAACGAATATTCAAAGTTTGAGTCAATTCTAAATCAGTTACATTCAAATACAAAAGAAAGATTTTTAATTAAAATTGGGGAACATTACAAGTCGGTACAGACATCAATGATTAATTGTTTTTA
>JAAYNH010000051.1 GCA_012520945.1 Treponema sp.
CGTTACAGCACATTATTAAAAGAAACCACATAACATAACTGATATGGCAAATTGGACATCATTAAAAATTGTTGATTGCATAGAGAAAATTGATAAAGAAGAATTGGTTTTACCGGTAGTTCAAAGAGATTTTGTTTGGTCTATGGAGAAAATTCAGCTACTGTTTGATACCTTGTTAAAAGGTGATTCATTTGGTGGAATCATGACAATTAAGGATTTGAAGGGTAAGAAACCTATTTTTTACTATCGTAACTTTATCAAAAACTATCAAAAAGGTAAAAATACGACATCTAAGGATGTTGAACAGTTAAATCAAAATATATCATATGTTGTTGACGGGCAACAAAGATTATCAGCTTTCTACATAGGAATTATGGGTGATTATGATGGAAATCGACTACATTTTGATTTACTAAGTGAGATTGAACATAAAAATTTCAATTTGTCATTTGCAAATACACAAAATGAATTAAAGAATGAAGTTGATAATTTTGATGGAACCTCAAGAAACAAGACATTTTGGTATCCTTTAACTGAATTATATAGGAAAATAGAGGAATGTGGGGCAGATTATCATACAGTCAATGACGAAATTAATGAAGAATATTCATCTCGCAATTTTACAGATTCTGAACTTGATTTAATCAAACGAAATATAGAAAACCTAACAAATCAAATATTTAATTTCCCTAACATAGGCATATGCGAGGTAAGAATTGATAGAAAGTATGATGAAGTTGAAAACAGAATTAGAGTTGTTGAATTATTCAGAAGATTGAACCAAGGTGGAACAAAGCTTGATGGGTTAGAGCTTATGGCATCAAAACTTAAGGGATTTGACCCTGAAAATGAAATATTCTTACAGGAAATTGAGGAATTTGATGACATTGGTTTTGGAAAAGATGAAGTAATCAAGTTGATTTTCATACTACAAGATGATTCTAAGAAATCTTTAGCAAATATCACGAAAGGAGATAGTGACTTCATCAAAAATAATAAACAACGAATTAAGGATGCTTTAATTGGAACAAGGCACTTTTTAGAGCAATCAAACCTTTTAGAATTTTTCAAAAAAGAAAAACCTTCGATTATTCCATTATATTTCGTCGCTTATTTTTTATTTCATTTAGATAAACCAAGTCTCCAAATAAAAGACTACTTTAAAAATTCGGAAATCAATAATTCGCATTATATATCCATCTATAATTGGATTTATATTTCCATGCTCAACAAAGTATTTCGTAGACGTGGTGCAGGTTGGACTGCATACTCCACAGGGATAAGAAAGATTTTAGAAATTGTTAAAAATCACAAAAACAGTGAGTTTCCAAAAACTCCATTGTTTGAAATGTACAAAGCACATCCTTTAGAATTCACTGAAAACATAACAATTGAGAGCATTAATAAATTTGATTTTAGTTTTGTGATGTATGTTTTATATGAAAAACCAAAGAACTTTAGAGTAAACGACATAGACCACATACATCCTAAATCAATCCTTGAGAATAAAAATTTTGAATGGAACCAGATTAATAATTATGGAAACTTTCAGCTATTAGATTTTGCTACGAATCGTGGAAACAAAAATGATAAAGAATTATTTACCTGGATAAAAGATATTGTTGAAAACAAAAGTGATTATTTAAAAATGCATCTAATTCCAGATAAAGAAGAACTTTGGAAATCAGAAAATTTCTTAGATTTTTTAAACGAGAGACAAATACTGATAGAAGAAAAAATAAAACAGGGGATAAAATAACGTGCTGTAACACGCGGTCATAGCCAATAAGGGTTTCAGAGGTATGCGAAGGTTTGTAGCCCGCTTTAACTTTCGTTGTACCTTGATAGGTGATTCGCCCGCAACCCCTTACTGGCCATACC
>JAAYNH010000052.1 GCA_012520945.1 Treponema sp.
CAGCTTTCCATACGAGCGTTATCGTAGAACTTATCAGTACCGCTCATGCTTTGAATTGCAGTGAAAGTATCGTTTACCACAAGCTGTTATCAATTCTCAATTACTAACTTTTATATCCACAGGACTAATTAAACTCTATTTAAAAAAAAACACTTCTGAAGCTTCCTTTTTTAAAAAAAACACTTGACAAATTGAACGTTGTTCAATATACTGAACAACGTTCAAGGAGTTTAATGTGGAAGTAAAAAACCCTGTTAGAGAAAGCATAATATCAATTACCATTGACCTCATTAATGAATATGAAGGCGAGCTAGAAAAAATCAATTCTCGCCTCATCGCTCAAAGAGCAGGAGTTTCCTTAGGTCTAATAAACTATCATTTTGGAAGCAAAAAAAAGCTAATTAATTTAAGCGTAGAGCGAATAATTAACAATATTGTATTACATTTTAAGCCACGCAAAAATAAAAAACCCACATTATCTGAAGTAGCTATTGAAGTCTTTGAGTTTTTATTCTCAAACAAAGCTATCGCAAGAATTTCTATACTAAGCGATATGGAAAACTATCAAGAAAATAGCAACTCGGTATTCAGCCAAAAAGGTTTTTCTCTTTTTATGCCCAAAAATTTAAACAAAAAAGAAAAAGCATTGCTTTCCTTTATACTCTGTTCTGCAATGCAAGTTGCATTTTTGGGTGAAAAAACAATAAGCGCTGTTTTAGGCTATGACTTAAGTCAAAAAAAAGAAAGAAAAATATTTATTTGCGATCTTATTATGCAATTAACAAAGAAGCCTGAAAGCAGGCAGTTTTAGATATAAATTATTAGGAGATTTTTATGAATAAAAAAGTAGGAATGTATTCCTCAGTAATAACTTTTATTGCTGTTTTTGCCTTTGCAGTTTGTATGTTACTGGAAATATTATTGGACAACAATATAGGTAAAATTGGGAATTATTTTTCAAGTATATTCATTGCGTTCGGTTTTATTCCAATGATGTGTTCATTTTTCACTTTTGTTGATAATCAAAAAAAATCTTTAGGATTATTAGCTCTATCATTTTCAATTATGTATGGCACAATAGTTATCATTGTTTATTTTACACAATTAACAACAGTAAGATTATCAGAATTATCTAATGAAATGGTTTTCCTATTGGATTATTTGCAATTTGGTCTGTTTTTCAATTATGACTTATTGGGATATATGTTTATGGCATTATCAACATTTTTTATGGGAATAATATTAGAAACTAAAAACAAACAAGAAAAATTATTAAAAAGATTATTGTGTATACATGGTATATTTGCAATAAGTTGTTTTACAGCGCCAATTTTAGGAGTATTTGGTTCCAGTATGGCAGGAGAAACTATTACAGGAACAATTTTGTTGGAAATTTGGTGTATATATTTTATGCCAATATGTATATTGTCATATAACTATTTCAAAAATATAAAAGAAGTAGAGTCATACTGAAAAGGAGAAGATATGAAAAAGTATGTGTTTTTTATTATGGTATTGTTCTTTTGCATAAAAAGTGTTTATGCGGATTCAGTTTTGACAATAAAAATTCAAAATGTAATTGTAAATGATGGAACAATTTATGTAAGTGTGTTTTATAGTGAACAGGGGTTTAAAAATAAAAAGGCAGACATGGTTTTTCCAATTGACCCGACAAATAGTATTATTCATCATAAATTAACATTAGCAAAAGGAGAATATGGGATAAGTATTCATCAGGATGTTAATGGAAATGAAGAAATGGATTACGGCTTATTTGGGATACCAAAAGAACCCTATGGATTTTCGAATATGAAAGGCAAAGTTCCGCCAAAAAATTTTGATACATTAAAAATAATTATGGATAATTCAAACAAGGAGATAGTAATACCATTTGTAAGTTTTTAACCCAACGGATGCCCCACTTCTTTTCTAGTGCTCTAAATGCAATTCAGGCCTCTTAAACATGACAAGCTTTTGTCATGTTTTTGTGTTATAATTAAAGTTCAGAACTACTTTGACAGCATAAAAAAAGGAGCGTAATATTAAAATCGATCGCCTTCTTTCCATATTAGTACTTCTTCTCAGAAAAAAACGAGTCCAAGCCAAAGAGCTTGCCAAAAAGTTCGAAGTTTCAACACGCACTATTCTAAGGGATATCGATGCGCTTAACCTTGCTGGTATTCCGATTATTACCTACCAAGGCATAAATGGTGGCATTGAAATTGCAGAAGGCTATAAACTTGATTCGAATGTACTAAGCACAGAGGAAATGCTTGCAATGATAACTTCTCTTAAAAGCATGGCTAATGTAATACCTGAAAGTCAGCATGAAATGTTACTTGAAAAGTTAAAAAGTATTCTCTCAAAAGTGCAACTTGAAAAACTGGAAGAAAAATTCAAGGAAATGATAATTGACCCTTCTTCATGGTTTGGTTTTAAAAACATAAGCGAAACGTTCCTTAAACTTAAAAATGCAATCAGCAAAAAACAAAAAATAGCCTTTTCTTATTTGGACAGCGAAGGGCGCGAAACAAAAAGAGAATGCGAACCCTACTTTTTAATCATGAAAGGGCAAGCTTGGTATCTTTTTGCATTTTGCCTTTTACGAAAAGATTTCCGTTTTTTTAAACTCAGCCGCATATCAGATTTTTTAGTAACAAATTCAATTTTCAAGGCTCGCCCCATCCCAGAAGAAAAAAGAATCGCAGAACAAAATTGGGAAAGCAATGTAAAAATGATAAAGCTTGAACTTGCATTTGAAAAAAACATGAAAACTCATGTAAACGAGTGGTTTTATGATTGCCCACTAAAAGAAATAAACGAAAGGTTTTTTGTTGAAAAAAACTTCCCCGACGAAAAATGGCTTATAGGCTTTATTTTGGGTCTTGGCACAGGAGTAGAAGTAATAAAACCCCTAAGCCTTAGGCAAAAAATTGTAAAAGAAGCTATGGAAATTGCAAAAAAACATAGTAGTTAATCAAAATAAATATCTGGAGAAAGTTTTTTCTTCAAGTAGATATAAAAAAAATGTTATATTAAACTTAAACATGTCATACACTTGTCATGTTTTACCCCTTATAATCTCCTTATACTGCAGAACCAAGTCTGCAAAAAATCTGAGGAGATTAATATGAACTACAAAAAAAGAAATGAAAGCTGGAACTTATAAATTGCCTTTTTAAAACATATAAAGGAGACAAAATATGAAACATGAATGGAAAAAGAACGAGAAACAATTCTATTTACCGAAGAACAAACCTGAATTGATAAGTATCCCCAAATTTAAATATTTCACAATTGATGGAAGCGGAAATCCCAATGATGATTTTTTTGCTGAATACATTGGTGTTTTATATTCTTTATCTTATGGAATAAAAATGAGCCCCAAGAAAGGAATTGAACCCAAAGGATATTTCGATTATACGGTTTATCCTCTTGAAGGAGTTTGGGACATAAATGATGAAGCCAAGAAATCATTTGACGGGACAATAAATAAAAACACTTTAGTTTTTAAATTAATGATACGACAACCTGACTTTGTTGACAAAGATTTTGCTTTACAAATACTCGAACAGACTAAAAAGAAAAAGCCACATGTTTTATTAGAACAAGTCAGATTTGAAGAAATAATAGAAGGCGATTGTATTCAAATGCTGCATTTAGGCAGTTATGACAATGAACCTGAAAGTTTTAAAGTCATGGAAAGTTTTGCTGAACAAGAAAAATTTAGTCGAAAATCAAAAACTCACCGAGAAATCTATCTTAGCGACGCAAGAAAGGTTTCCCCAGATAAATTGAAGACTGTTTTGAGATTTAGTGTTGAGAAAAAATAATATAATCAAATCATTATGGATTTACCAAAGACAAAAGAAGAATTATATGGTACATATTAAATTAAATAGGCTAAATAATAAAAAACCTGTACATATCTTACTAACACGGGTTTTTTAAAATGTAATTTCATCTGGAATTTTGACAGCCAACAGGGAATATGGTATTATTAGAATAAGTCTTTGCACTGCATGGTGCATGTAAACCCCGTTGGTGACACTGAGTTTAAAAATTCATATATGGTTTTACAAAATCAAAACCTTGGTGAAGAAATTCGTGCCGGTTATGCAGGAAATAATGCTATTAATGTTTATATAGGAGTAAATAATTCTTTTATACGCATTAGTGATGTTGAAATAGAGCTTTTACAAACAGCCGTTCCTGTTGACAATTACTCATGGAATGGTTATAAAACTACAATCAAAGTAGGAGATAAAATATTTGTCAATCCTGTATTTCTTCCTGCAAATGCAACAGATACAAGTGTTAAAACATGGGCATCATACAATACATCGATTGTTACCGTTGATTCATATGGCGTTATCACAGGTGTAGCACCAGGAACCACCGGTATTTATTTCCACTCCAACAGTAATAATAAGTATGGTAGTTTTGATGTTACTGTTGAGCCTGTTGCAGGTGGTTCCGATATTGTTCACAATTTTACAACATCGGGAATAACAAGTGATTTTTTCACAATTGTTGGAAATACTGCAACTAATAAAGGTTCTGTTACATATGACAATTTAACATTAACAACGTGTCTGAAAATGGAAACAGCTACAAAAATTAGTTTTTCAATTACTGAAAATAAAACTTTAATATTAGTTTTAGGTGCTGTAGTAAACGGAACAAATGAGGGTGCTAACAAAAATGTTAAGATTAACGATACAAATTATAAATCCAATGCAGATGGAATTATTACTTTAGATTTAACTTCAGGTAATTATGAAATCAAAAAACAAGACGTTGCAAATCTGTTCTATATTAAGTTACAATAACATATGAACAATTAACGTCTAAATACTTGCATAAGTGTTATTTTTTCGCTATAATAAAATATTATATTATTAGGCTATAATGCAATTTATTATAATTTTATGGAGGAATCTAACGTGGTTAGAATCAGGCTAAAGAAGTTTGGAACAAAAAAGCGTCCTTATTACCGCATAGTTGTTCAAGACTCACGCAAACCTCGCGATGGAACATGCATCGAAGAATTGGGAATTTATCACCCAATTGAGGTTGAAGAAAATCAAATTTCTTTTGATGAAGAAAGAGCAAAATACTGGATCGGTGTTGGTGCACAACCGTCAGATACAGTTCGCAAGTTGTTCAACAAGAAAAACTTTACAATTTAATTTTGCTTGGGAGTTTTTGGTAATGGAAAAGGACCTAATTGAATATATTGCAAAATCCTTGGTCGATGATCCTAGTGCTGTTGAAGTAAATGAAACAGAGAGTGAACGCTCAACTGTAATTGAATTGCGCGTCGGTCCCGGTGACATCGGTAAAGTAATCGGTAAGCACGGTCGAATCGCAAAGGCTTTGCGCACAGTATTAAGTGCATCTGCTAGCAAATCAGGTCAGCACTATACCTTGGAAATTTTAGACTAGGCAATTGATGGAACAACTGGTTGTTGGATTTGTCCGTGGCTCACATGGGCTTACGGGTAACTTTAAAGTAGAAAGCACATCCGGTGAATACGAACATTTTTTTAAAATGACGGAAGTGACTTTGAGAAAAAACGGTAGTGAACAACTTTTCAAAGTTGAGTCAGTAAAAGGTTCCGTGAATAATCTCTTAATGAAATTAACAGGAATTGATACAGCTGAAAAAGCTAAATCTTTTTCGGGTTTTGAAATTCTTGTGTCGCGAGACAAAGCTTGTCCTTGTCGTGAGGGTGAGTATTATGTCGAAGATCTAAAGAAATGCACAGTAGTTTATTGTGCAAAAAATGGTGACGGACTGGCAAAAACATTTGCACCGGGAGAAGTTATTTCAATCGGGAAAATCACAGACGTATTGGAAGGCGGAGCTAATGATTTGTTTGAAATCCTTATCTCCGAAGGCGTGGCTACCCTGCTCCACCGTACAGATAAAGAACGAAAAGTTTTGGTTCCATTCCACAAGGAGTTTATCGGTACGGTTGACATTCAAAATAGGGCTATCCACCTGAAGCACCTCTGGATTTTAGAATAATTATGAAATTCCATGTGCTAACCTTATTTCCTGAAATTCCACGTGCTTTTTTTGAAAGCTCAATCATGGCAAAAGCTGTGGATAAAGGAATTATTGCCTACGATCTTGTGAATATTAGGGACTTTGCCCTAGATAAACACAATACATGTGATGACAGTCCTTATGGTGGTGGTGCCGGCATGGTAATGATGACCGAACCACTAGTGAGAGCACTTGAAAGCGTTGGCGTAAGATCCAAAAAAATTGGCGGTAAAAAAACTACTGGAAAGTCAAAAAAACGTGTAATTTATGTTACACCATCGGGAAAAACGCTAACACAAAAGCTTTCTTACGAATTAAGTCGTGAAGAAGAACTTATTTTTATTTGTGGACGTTATGAAGGAATTGACCAACGCGTTATAGATTCATACGTAGATACGGAAATTTCCATTGGAGATTATGTACTTTCTTCAGGAGAAGTTGCCGCAACAGTTATTATTGATGCGGTTTATCGTCTTATTGAAGGAGTTATTACTGCAGAATCTCTACAAGAAGAAAGTTTTTCAGACGGGCTTCTGGAATATCCACAATACACTCGACCGGAGGTATTTAATGGAATAAAAGTGCCTGATGTTCTATTATCGGGACATCATGAAAATATTCGAAAATGGCGTTTAAAAAAACGCTTGGAAAAAACCTTAATGGTTAGACCTGAATTAATTACAGAATGTAGAAAAAACGGCACTTTAACAACAGAAGCAGAAAAAATGATTGAGCAAATATTATTTTCAGGAGATTAAACTATGGATATTATTAAAACCATTGAAGAATCACAAAAACGCTCTGATTTAGATCCATTCAAAGTTGGTGACACTATAAAAGTTCACTTTAAAATTGTTGAAGGAAAAACAGAACGCATTCAAGTATATGAAGGTTTGGTTATTTGCTTCAAAAATTCCGGAATTGGACGCACTTTTACAGTACGCAAAAATTCATATGGTGTTGGTGTTGAACGCGTTTTTCCTATAAACTCACCACGTATTGCAAAAGTTGAACTTGTTCGACCTGGTAAAGTTCGTCGTGCAAAGCTATACTATATTCGTGATAAAGTTGGTAAAGCTGCAAAGATTAAAGAACTTATTATCAGAAAATCAGATCGCAAGGCAGCAGAAATCGCACAAGATTAATTTTGATGACAAGGGATTCAATTATGAGTCCCTTGTTAAAACATTTATAAAAGATTCAGTCACTTCAGATTCAGATACTTCTCACAGTAATGTTACAAATACAAATTTTAAGATAAATCTTTTATTGTTAAAAGAAAATCCTGAATTTTTTAATTTTCCGCAAGTTAAATATTTTTTTGATAAGTTAAATTTACCTGCTGACATTATTTCAGTAAAGATTTTACAATGTATAATAGAAATGCAATTTAAGCCTCATGAAAAATCATTAATTAATATTCATAAAATGGCTCAAAAATTTGAAAATAAATCTTTAAAAGCTACAGAAGTGGCAATGTATCTAGAAACTAAAGGTATAGAAGCAACAGAAGAAAATGTTCTAATGATTTTAAATCTTTTAGACGATGATGATAATGAAGGAGAACAAAAAAAGAGAAACAATGAGTTTTTAAAATATTTAAATCATAAAACAAAAACAAATAAACATTGGATTTTTCTTCCTTTTGAATATAAATATTTTAAAAACGATACAAAAAAAATTAATGCTTGGGGAAATATTAGAGTTTTAATTGATAAAAACAAAAAAAAAGTTGAAAAAATTATTTTTTTTTGCAAAAACTCAAGAAAAAAGATTAAAATTGTGTTATATTTATTATATGGAACGAGAGATAAAAAAAGTGCTAAACTTATTTTTTGTGAAAAACCAAATTTGAATATTATCAAAAAATATCACAATTCAAAGTTACTAAAAGAACTACTAAACACTTTTTTTGAATTATCCGTTAAATATGATTCAGAACTTTTTGAGAAAAATGCATTTTTTGACGACATTAGTTTTGAAACATTTTCAGGAGACTTAGCATGAATTTGCAAGAAGCTGTTGCTTTACTTTATCCGGAAACTTCAGACGCTCCAATAATTGTTGCTAAAGAAAAAGGAGTTTTAGCACAACGAATGATTGAACTGGCAAAAGAGTTTAATGTTCCTGTAATTAAAAATTCTGATACAACGGATATTTTATCATTTTATAATATTGGAGATTATATTCCTGAAGAAACTTTTGAAATAATTGCTAAAATTTTTTCTTATATTCGGAGAGCTTTATGAAAAAAATGTTGAGAATTAATCCATCAAAACTATCTGAAGGCATGAAATTTACTGCACCTGTTTTTTTTGATGATGGCGTTAATATGTTTTTAGCTGAAAACCATCCTGTAAAAAAAATGCATATAGATGCATTATCCAAATGGGATGTTCCCTACGTTATAACTTACGGTTCTTTAATTACAAATAATGATATTTATTTAGACAGTCCGGAATTAATTGAAGAACTTCCAAACTCAAACGACGTTTTTTTTACAACCTTTAACGATTACAAAGAAACACCAACAGAACAAATTAACAGAATTATTTATAATCTTTCAAATCAAGATTCTGAAATTTTAGAAAATTATAAAAATATCTTAAATTATTCTGAGGAAATTTTTCTTTATTTTAATAATAATGAAAAAAATTTGCGCGAAAAAGTAGATAAAATTTCCGAACAAATTACAAAACTTATTAAGACAAACTGGCAAGATATTGTCAGCTATATTTTAGTAAATACAACCGACTCTTCTCTTTCAAAAAATGCAGTAGATACAGGAATTTTTGCTGGAATTTTAGCTAGAGAATACGGATTTAGTGATCGAAAAATTCTACAAATAATAATTGCTTCTTTTTTGCACGATGTTGGTATGCTTGATGTACCTGAAGAAGTTTTAAGAAAAAAATCACAATTAACAACACAAGAGTTTAATTTACTACAATTGCATACTGTTCGATCAGCTCAATTTGCTGAAAACATACTTTTTTATCCGAAAGAAATTGGCAAAATGATTTTATCCCATCATGAACGTTGGGACGGAAAAGGCTATCCTGAAAAAATTTCAAGCTCGCAAATTGACATTGGAGCTCGTATTTTGTCAATTGCTGATGCATTTAGCGCAATGATCAGTCATAAAGTTTACAGAGACTCAATCGGCGGATATGATGCAATGAAAAATCTACTTGATTCAAGTCAACATAGATTTGATCCTAAATTACTAAAACTATTCATTCAAATTATCGGAATTTATCCGATAGGTTCTATTGTAATATTAAATAACAATGCAATAGCTCAAGTTGTTCAAGGAAACCTTGAAATGCCTTTTTTACCTGAAGTGAAAATTTTAGTTGAATCAAAAAATAAACCTATTTTAAAAATTGGTGATATAATTAAACTTAAAGAGCTTAAAGAGTTAAAAATTGTCAGAGCACTTAAACAAAACGAATACAAAACGTATGCATAATAAAGCAGTCGGAAAAGAAGGAGAAAAAAAAGCTGTTATTTTTTTGCAAAATACAGGATATGAAATTATAGAGACAAATTGGCAAGTTCGTACCGGTGAAATTGATATAATTGCATTAAAAAATGATACTTTGGTTTTTGTTGAAGTAAAAAGTCTTCCAAATGGCAATACAGAATTACTTCAGCATGTTCTTGGAAAAATAAAACAAAAAAAAATTATCGAAACTGCTAAACGTTTTCTTGATTTCAATCGAAAATATAGTAACAGCTATATTAGGTTTGATGTACTTGTTGTCGATATGCCGGGATTAGAACCTGTGCATCATATTGAAAACGCATTTTCGGAGCTTTTATGATTTCTGTTGCTAAAAAGGCAAAAACCAAAAAAAACGTTTCTCCACGAATATTGGAGATGCGAAAAAAGATTAACGATGATGAATATTTGGACAATGCAATCTTCAGGATTGCATTGGTTCTTAGTAAAAAAATTGTTGAAAACAATGATTTTCAAAGGAAATAATTATAATGGAACGTAAAAATAAAAAAAATAAAAATTATTCAAATAAAAAACATAACAAGGATTTTTCAAAAAATCAAAATAAAAGAGAAAAAGCAAATCAGTCTTTACCAAAAATTATTTTAGATTCACCTATTTGCCCTAGATGTAAACAACCAATTCAAGAACTGGCAAGTGCTCTTACAGATAAAAAAACGGGTGAGCCAATGCATTTTGATTGTGTTTTGGATTTTTTGAAAGCATCTGAAAACCTTGAGGCAACGGAAAAAATAACATACATTGGTCAAGGTCGCTTCGCCATAGCACACTTCCCTACACCGCATGATTTTAGACATTTTGAAATTCGCAAAATTATTGAGTGGGAAGAAAAAGAAAAAGACTATGAATGGCGAAGTAACATTGCAAACTTATTTAGTAAAATATAATTGTTAAAAAAAAGAGTCACTTGCTATAAAACAAATGACTCTTAAAAATCTTGCCGGGAACCAGAATCGAACTGGCACGGCGTTTCACTGCCGAGGGATTTTAAGTCCCTTGTGTCTACCTATTCCACCATCCCGACTATTTTTAACTTTTATATTATATAAAAAAAAACAGACTTATTCAAGTGTTTTTACTAAAAAAACTTACCTAAAAATGCTTTTGTTCGATCTTCTTTTGGATTTGTAATAACTTCTCTTGCTGAACCTTCTTCAACAATTAATCCTTTATCCATAAATATAACCGTATCTGCACAATCACGTGCAAAATTCATTTCATGAGTAACAACAATCATTGTCATGTTTTCTTCAGCTAATTGTCTAATAACTTGTAACATTTCTCCCGTAAGCTCAGGGTCAAGTGCACTTGTAGGCTCATCAAAACATAAAACTTCAGGTTTTAAAGCTAAACTACGTGCAATAGAAACACGTTGCTGTTGGCCACCTGAAAGTTCGCATGGATATGATTTTGCCTTATCAATTAGATCCATTTTTTTAAGTAATTCTATGGCATTATTTTCTGCGTCAATTTTGGAAATTTTTAATACATTAATTTGTGCAGTTGTAATATTTTGTAAAACATTCATATGAGGAAAAAGATTAAAATTTTGAAAAACCAAACCAACCTTTAAGCCGATTTGACGTAATTTTTTTTTATCTGCATATTTTTGAATCTTTTTGCCTTTTTTATCATATTCATAAGTAACAATATCATCAGAACATATTTGAATATGTCCGTCTGTAACTTTTTCCAGTTGAGCAATACATCGAAGCATAGTTGATTTTCCTGAGCCTGAAGGACCGATTATGCCCAAAACTTCACCGGATTTTACTGAAAAAGATACATCTTTTATCACTTCCAAAGAACCAAAACATTTTTTTACATTTTGCACACGAACGACTTCATTAATAGTTGTATTTTCCAATTTATATCTTCCCATGCCCCTTATTTATAATAACTTAAACGTTTTTCAAATTTTAAAAATACTTCATTTACAACCCAATTCATAACAAAATAAAAAACTCCTGCAACAAAAATCGGCATAATTGTAACTTGTGTATTTGCCTGCGTATAAGCAACTCTAAAAAGTTCAGCAACGCCAATGACTTGAGCTAATGAAGTATCTTTAACCAATGTAATAACTTCATTTGCTGTTGCAGGTAATATGCGTTTAATTACTTGCGGTAAAATAATTATGAAAAATGTTTGAATCTTTGTAAAACCAAGCATTTTAGCAGCTTCATATTGACCTTGAGGAATGCTTGCAATGCCACCGCGATAAATTTCTGCAAAATATGCGGCATAATTAATAGAAAATGCAACAATAACTGCAATAAAGCGATCAATGTGAACGGTAAAATCAGGATTAATTCTTTTAGAAATATGATATGGAGCAAAATATACAAAAAAAAGTTGTAACATTAAAGGTGTACCGCGAATAATAAGCATAAAAAAATGTACAGGCAAACGAATAATAGTAATTTTAGACATCCGTCCTGCACAAATAATTAAACCTAAAGGAAGAGAAAAAAGAAGTGTAAGAAAAAACACCTTGAGGGACACAATTGTTCCCTCAAGCATAACAAGAAGCATTTGACCCATCAAGGCGTCCTTATAAAATTATTTACCGATTGTTGAAATATCTTTTCCAAACCAATTATTTGAAATATTGGCAATTGTGCCATCTTGAGCCATTGCTTCTAATGTTTGTTTTACAGCTTCAGTCAATTCCACATCAGATTTACGAAAACCAATTCCATATGATTCAGGAGCTAGAGCTTCATCCAAAACTACAAACGGTTTATTGTCTTTTGCAATAATATAAGCGGCAACAACTTCATCCATTACAACTGCATCTACTCCGCGAGCTTCCAAATCCATAATTGCAGTAAGATTATCCTTAAACTCAACAATTTTTTTGAGACTTGATTTAAATTCAGAATTTGAATTAACAGCTTCAGAAGCACTTGAACCAGCTTGTAAACTAATTGTTTTTCCTGCCAAATCAGCTAATGTTGTAATGCCTGAATCATTACGAACAATTACAACTTGTGAATTTAACAAATAAGGACCAACAAAACTCATTGCTGCTTGACGTTCTTCTGTCATAGTAAAACCATTCCAAATGCAGTCAATATTGCCTGTGTTTAATTCTTGTTCTTTAGCACTCCAATCGATGGGTTGAAGAACAAGGTCAACACCTAGACGAGACGCAACTTCTTTTGCTAAATCAACATCATAGCCAACTATTTGATTTGCTTCATTGCGAAAACCCATTGGCGGGAAAGAATCGTCCAAACCCATAACTAATGCATTTTTAGAAATAACTTTTTCTAAAGAATTTTGTAATTTTTCTTTTTTGCATCCTGTTGTAAAAACTGCAATTAAAGAAAATGCAAGTAAAATTGTAATAATTTTTTTCATATTATCCTCCGAAAAAAATACACGTATCCAATATTTTAAGTGAAATTTTCTTTTTTGTCTATAAAAATAGTTGTTTAAGTTTTGTTTTTGTTCTATTATAATGTTGTTATATGAAACAAGCAGAAAAAGAACAATTAAACACATTTTTAGATACCTCTTTTTCTTGGATATCAGGTTTTCCCATAGGAGTTTGTGCAGGAAACAAAAGTCCGTTTTTTTCAGATGATATGACAATTGAATCCAATACAACAAAAGAAACGTCCGTTCAAAACTTCAATGTAATGAACAATATTACTTCAAAAATTATCTCTTGTTCGCGATGCTCACTATGTAAAACATGCAAAAACTTTGTTGTTGGCACTGGTGTTGAAAATCCGCTTGTTATGGTAATTGGGGACTTTCCTTCTGAAAAAGATGATATTCAAGGATTGCCTTTTGTTAATGATGCCGGACAACTTTTGGACAAAATGCTTTTAGCCATCAATTTACATAAAAATCAAAACTGTTATATTACAAATATAATAAAATGTCGTCCACCAATGGGTCGTGATCCAAAACCTGAAGAATTAGACGCATGTCGCTCATTTCTTGATGCACAAATTCAAACATTAAAACCTAAAATTATTATAACGCTTGGACGCATTGCAAGCCAAAGTCTTTTAAAATCTTCTCAGAACATTAACCAACTTCACGGTAAATTTCATGACTATAAAGGCATTCCTGTTATGCCTATTTATCATCCAAATGCACTTTTGCGCGATGAACGATTAAAAAGACCTGCCTGGATTGACTTACAAGCTGTCCATAATAAATTATTTGAAAATTAAAATACGTTTAAACTATTTTATTTTGTTTTCTTTTTAATTTTGTGAATTTATAATTAAATATATTAAAATTAAGGTGCTATCATGAATAATTATATAGAAGTACTTCTCAATATTCCGCTAAATTCAACTTTTACATATAAATGTGAATTTTCAAAAGAATCTATTTCTGAAATTTCAAACAAAAATGATAGTGAACCGTGTTTTGATTTTTCTGAAAATTCTAAAACAGAAAAACGTAAAAGAAAAAAAACTGATGCTGAAATTGCTTTAGAAAATATCACTGCAGATAAAATTATTCCAGGTATGCGCGTTGAAGTTTTTTTTGGCAATAAAAATGCACGCAAAATGGTTGCATATGTTATTAGATGTTTAGATAAATTACCTGAAAACTTAAAAGACATTGAAATAAAACCTATTTTGCGTGTATTGGATAGTAAGCCCATTTTTACGCATGAACAGATTGAGCTGGCTTTTTGGATTTCAAGATATTATATTTGTGCACCGGGAGAAGCTCTAGCTAATATGTTACCTTCGGCAAAAAAAGAAAGCAGTGGCGGAAGTTTTGGATTTGCTGAAGATGAAAAAGCTTTTGAAAAGCACATATTAAGTGAAGAACAAAAAACCGCAGTCCACAATATTTTAAATTCAAAAGATAATTATTTTCACTATCTATACGGTATAACAGGCTCCGGTAAAACTGAAGTTTTTTTATCAATTACTGAAAATATTTTATCTGAAGGCAAAGGAGTCATATATCTTGTGCCGGAAATAGGCTTAACTCATCAAGTCATTGAAGCAGTAACAAAACGATTCGGTAATATTGTTGCGGTTTTACATTCACATCTATCACCTGCAAAAAAACTGAAACAATGGCATAGAATTTTAAATAAAGAAGCTAGAGTCGTTATTGGTGCCAGAAGTGCAATTTTTGCTCCGATACCAAATTTAGGTTTAGTTATTATAGATGAAGAACATGACGGTTCGTATAAATCGGATAATACACCGCGTTATCATGCAAGACAAGTTGCAATGTACCGATGTAGTAAAGAAAAAATTCCGCTTGTAATGGGAAGTGCCACGCCATCTGTAGAAAGTTATCATTTTATGAAAACAAATTTGATTAAAAAACATATATTAACTAAAAGACTTAGCGGAGGGAAACCGCCTTCTATTGAAACAATAAATTTAGCTGAATACGATATGACAGGTAGTATATCACCAAAATTAGAAAAAGAAATTAGACAAACATTATCAGAAAAAAGGCAAATAATTTTGTTTTTAAATCGCAGAGGCTTTACACATTTTTTTCGCTGTCATTCATGTGGCTTTGAAATGAAATGCAAAAATTGTTCTGTAACATTAACATATCATAAAAGTCAAAAAATTTTACGCTGTCATTATTGCGGTTGGCAAGTTCAAATGCCTTCATGTTGTCCCAAATGTGAATCGCTTGATATAAGTTATTCCGGTGTTGGAACAGAATTTATTGAAGATGAGGTAAAATCTAAATTTCCTTTAGCAAAAATACAAAGAGTTGACACGGACACATTAACAAAAAAAGGTGAATTGGAGCAATGTCTCAAAAATTTTGCAGAAGGAAGAATTGATATTTTACTTGGGACACAAATGGTGGCAAAAGGTTTGAATTTTCCAAAACTAAAACTCGTTGGAATTATAAATGCTGACACTGGATTACATTTACCGGACTTTAGAGCAAGTGAAAGAACTTTTTCATTAATTATACAAGTTGCCGGACGTGCAGGACGTTTTTTTCCTGACGGTAAAGTTTTAGTACAAACATATAATCCTTACAGAAGTGCAATTATTTTTGCTACTCACAACGATGCATTGGGATTTTATGAACATGAGCTTGAAGAACGCAAAATACTAGACTTTCCGCCTTTCTCACGACTTATTCGACTTGTTTTTCGAAGTGCCTCTGAAAAAATTGCACAAAAAGCAGCAATTAATGCACAAAATATTTTAGAAAGACAAGCAAATAATTTTTCGGTTTTGGGACCTGCGGAATGTCCTTTAGCAAAAATTGCGGCAAACTTTCGTTGGCAAATACTTCTAAAAGGTAACGATATTACTTTAATGCAAAAAGCAGTTTCAAATCTTGCATGGAATTATATATGCCCACGTGGTGTTTATATGGAAATTGATGTTGATCCGGTAACATTATTATAATTTTTATGCATGGCAAAACAAAATAAAACCAAAGACAAAAAAAAGACTATTTAAAAGGCTGTAAAAAGCAACAAAGGCATTAATAAACATCAATAAAAATCTTTGTCAATTTTTTTGTCAAACTCTTTTTTTGTGTCTTTTTTTTAGGGTATCCGTCTAACACTGTAAAGTCTAATCCCACTTAACTTTACTGCGTTCGGGACTGGAGAGACTCGAACTCCCTACCTACTGCTTAGAAGGCAGTTGCTCTATCCTGATGAGCTACAATCCCATTCAAAGTGTGTATACTATATCAAAAAAAATTGATTATGTCAAAACTTTTTACCTCTTTTTACCTATTTTTTATTTACCTGATTTTACTGCTTACCCCAAACGAATTATTTAGTAAATTATCTATACTTTTATAAAAAAACGTGATAAAATAAACTATCTATTTTTTAGGATTTATTAATATGAATAAGCTATTATCAATCACATTTTTAATTTGCATTTTTTTAGGTTTAAGTCTTATAGGTTGTGCGTCAAGAGTGCAAATGACAGTTATGAAGCCCGGTGAAGTAAATTTGCGAAATACTAAAACCATTGCAGTTTCATCAATGGTCTACAAAAATCCTGTAAAATCCAATCAACTAATTTCCAAATTAACAATGGGATTACTTCAAACAGGTTATTTTGATAAAGTTTTAGACAGGCAAAATTTATCCCTAATTGAAAAAGAAATTAATCTTTCTCTAATGAATATGTCTGATGAAGATGTTGCATTAAGCTTGGGACGATTTGTCGGTTCATCAAACTTAATTGCCGGCTCTGTAGAAGACAATTATTCTGAGACTAATCGTGAATCAAAATATACTGACAGCAAAGGTATAGCATATACTACATATTATAGAGATGGAATTATGAGAGTTTCTATTCATTTTAAAGTAATTAATACAGAAACTTCCGAATTACTCGCTGCGAAAACTTTTACAGTTGAAAAAAAACAAACCACTAGTGCAAATAATGCAAGACCGCCCAGTCCAAATAAAGAACTTTTATGGACAAATGCCACTGAAGAAATCATTGAAAAATTTTTAACCTACATAGCTCCGCATAAGGTTGTTGAATCTGTTAAACTTGAAAATGACAAAGCTTTACCGGATAACAAAAGCATAGCAAATTTGCTTAATATTGGTGCTACAAATGAAGCATTGGAAATTCTATATGATGCTGCAGCACTCGAGTATCCTAAAACTGATATTAAAGCAAAAGCACTTTACAATTATGGTATTGTAATGGCGATTTTAGGCAATCATGAAACAGCAAGTATTTATTTAAAAGAAGCACTAAAACTAAAACCAACAAAACAATTGTATTCAGATGGTATAACTTATGCAAAACAACGTGCATATGAAGCTTCAAAACTTGAACAACAAATGAAATTATAATTTTACATATTTTCTTAATAAATATTAAATTAATTAAAGAATTAATAATTACAGGAGTTATGATTTGAACAAAAATGAAATTATTTCGCGTGCAGAAAAATATGCTACTGAGGAACAGAATGAATTTTTCCGTAATGAAATAAAAAAATTAATTGCTGAAAATAACTTTACAGAACTTGAAGACAGATTTTATAGAAATTTAGAATTTGGAACCGGTGGTATGCGTGGCATAATTGGAGGGGGAACAAATCGAATCAATACTTACGTTATTAAAAATGCTACTCAAGGATTAGCAAATTATTTTATTAAAACATTTCCGGAGAAAGCTGCAAAAAATGAACTTTCTGCTGTAATAGCTTATGATTCAAGACACTATTCCGATGTTTTTGCCGAAGCAACAGCTTGCATTTTTGCTGCAAACGGTTTCAAAACTTATTTATTTTCATCTTTACGTCCAACTCCTGAGTTATCTTTTGCAATTCGTGAATTAGGTTGTGACACAGGAGTTGTTGTTACAGCTTCTCATAATCCGCCACAATATAATGGTTATAAAGCATATTGGAACGATGGTGCACAAGTTATTGAACCGCATGACGCAGGTATTATAAACGAAGTAAACAAAGTTGATTCGATTAAAATTATGTCCCCTGCTGAAGCAATATCGTGTGGCAAACTGATAATGATTGACGATGAAATAGATAATAAATATCAAGCTATGGTAAAAAGCAAACTTTTCCGTCCTGAATTAATTCGTGAAAAAGCAAAAGAAGTTAAAATAATTTACACTCCTTTACACGGAACCGGAGCTTTGCATGTTGAAAGTATTTTGGGCGATATGGGATTAAATGTTATTACAGTTCCCGAACAACGCGAAGGCAATGGAGACTTCCCTACAGTAGACAAACCAAACCCTGAAGAAGCAGAAGCATTAAAAATGGCTATTGAATTGGGCGAAATAGAAAATGCCGATGTAGTAATGGCTACTGACCCTGACTCTGATCGTTTTGGCATTGCAGTTCCAAATAAAGAGGGCAAATTTGTTTTAGTTTCAGGAAACCAAATCGGTGTACTTCTTACAGACTACATTATTTTTTCTAGAAATGAATTAAATATAATGCCAAAAAATCCTGCTATAATTCGTTCAATTGTTACTTCAACAATGTCAGATAAAATTTGTGAAAAACATAATGTGCGACTTGTAGAATGCTTAACAGGTTTTAAATGGATTGCTTCGGAAATGGCTAAGTTTGAACAAACCGGTAGCAATACGTATATTTTTGGTTTTGAAGAAAGCTATGGATATAATATTGAAAATGAAGTAAGAGACAAAGATGGAATTTCCGCCGCTGCCCTTTGTGCAGAAATGACACTATTTTGGAGAGCAAAAGGAAAAACTCTCTTAGAAAGAATAAATGAGCTTTACTGCGAATATGGTTATTTTGATGATAGAACTATTTCAAAAACATTTCTCGGTGCTTCCGGCGTCGAAACAATGAATAATATTATGTCAAAATTACGCAATGAAGGCTTAAAAACTCTTGCCGGTTATAAAGTAGAAAAAATTCGTGACATAGGTACTTCAACTATTTTTAATCCGAAAAATCCAAAAGAAAAAACAATAATTTCTTTTCCGAAAAGTAATGTACTACAATTCTTTTTAGAAAACGGAACAATTGTTAGTGCTAGACCAAGCGGTACAGAACCAAAAATTAAGTTCTATATTAATGCTACAACACCTGTAATAAATGGTAATGTAAAAGATGCTAGCAAAAAATCCAATACCCTTTGTGATGCAATAACAACTGAAATTAATGCTATTCTAGATGTCACAAAGTAAATTTAAATGTATGTTATATAAACTGCCTTCTTTATTTGACGAAGGGGCTGTTTTTACAGCTATTGATACTGAAACTACAGGTTTGAATAAACATAATGATCGCATAATTGAAATTGGTGCCGTTAAATTTGATAAAAATGGTATTATTGATAAATTTTCTTCTTTAATAAATCCGAAAAGACCCTTAACGCAAATATGTATAAAATTATGTGGTATTTACGATGATATGCTTAGCGATGCTCCAACTGTGGCAAAAGTTTTACCTGAGTTTTTATGTTTTATTTCCGGCTCCACTCTTATTGCACATAATGCAAATTTTGATATTAATTTTATAAATGCTGAATGTGAACGCATACATTTTCCACAATTAACTAAACCTAATATCCCTGCTCTTGATACAGTGAAAATCAGTCGTTTTTGCTTTCCTAGTTTTGAGAAACATAATCTACAATTTTTAGCACATAAATTTGCCATTAATTCAGGCAAAGCACATAGGGCACTTGATGATGCGATTGTATGTAAAGAAATTTTTTTACGATGCATAAATGATTCTTTACGCCATATGTAAATAATATAAAACGCTACCCAGATAATTGTTCATCATTAAACTAACTGTTTAGCTCGTTATCCTCGCGGAGCCTTTGCCGGATCAATGGGTTTACCGTTTTTAAATACCATAAAATTAAGTTGCGGTTTGCCTGAATGCATATCGATTCCAAGATTGCCAACAGTGTGACCAAAAGATATTTTTTGTCCTTTTTTTACATTAATTGATTCAAGTCCCGTATAAACATACATCAATTCATTAGAGCTTTGAACAAAAACGACTTGACCAAACCCGCGGTAAATTCCACTAAACATAACAGTACCATCTTTAATTGCTGTAACATTTTCGCTTTTTTTACCTGTTAAAAGCACACCGCATATTTTTCCTTTAATATAGCTTACTTCCAACGGTTTTACAGGCCAAACTAATGTTGTAGATGCTGTTTTATTTTTATCAATTTGTCGCGGATCAATAATTTGTGAAACATTTGAAGCATTAAATGAATTTGTATCTTTTTCTACATCAGGATTTTTAACAACTAATGTGTCTAATATTTGTGGAACAATTATTTTTTGACCCACTTGTATTATATTACCACTCATTTGATTTAAAATTTTTAAAATATCTACACTTATGTCAAATCTTTTTGCAATTGAATATAATGTATCTCCACTTTTTACAATATAAGTATCGGTTTTTTCAGGCATTGTAACTTTAGCCGGTTCCGGTAATTTATTTGACGATTGCGTTGAACTGGATTTGACAGGAATTAAAAGACTTTGTCCTGTTTTTATTATATCGTTTTTTGCTAGATTATTTGCATCACAAATTTCGTCAACAGAAACATTATATTTACGGCTTATTGCATATAATGTTTCGCCTTTTTGTACAATATGTTTTTTAAAACCGGTACTTTGTGCAAAAAGAGTCCCTGAGTATATAATTAAAATTAATGCAAACAAAATTCTAAATTTTTTCATACTTTCTAATTATCGGTAAAATCATCAAATTCATTAAGAAATGAACTAATGTCAAAACCATTAATTCTATCAGATTTTTCATACAACATATAAATGTTTTTTTTACCATGACGTAAATGATTTGATGTAATTCCATAATAAATTGATTGATGAGCTTCAATAAATGCGGCAATTTGATCAGCTAATCTAACAAGACGACCGTCAACAGGAGAATATTTTTCATCGTTAAATTTAACATTTAAATCCTTATATGATACATGTAAAACTTCTACAGAAGAGGATTTATCTTTTCCCGGCAAAATAATACGATTTTCAAATTCATCACTAGTAAAATACATTAGTTCATCAACATAAAAATCTTCCATTAAAGGACAAAGTTCTTTGCGAACGATTTCATCTTCAATTTTTTTAACCACACTTGGTAATTCTGCAGTTGCTTGTTTTACAGGACTAATAATATCTCTGGTAACAGCTTCAGGTAAATCATGAAACAAGGCACTAAAAAAATTATTATAACGACGCTTTTTACAAAATTGTGCATCAGAATCTTCAAGTAAAAGTGTAGTTACAGCAACAAAAAAAGAATGTCCAAGTACAGATGTTTTAGGTACGCGCGGTGTTTGATTCCAGCGAATTTGAAAGCGTAATTGTTCCAATACCAGCAAAAATTCATATGGCTTTTGTTTTGTGATAAGTTTTTGCATTCCGGTTAAATCCAAGTAATCAACAATATCATCGTTAAGTTGTCTTTCAATATTTTTTAATCGATACGGTTCATTTACGTGTGAAATCATTTCAAATTCACGCAACGTTGAATATTTATGAGCAGCACGAAATACGCGTTTTGTTAATGTTTCCTCTTTATCGTCATTTAAATAATTTTTGAATAAATTATATAATTTAACATCTTTTATTATGGAAGAATATTTATCTAAAAGCCATTCATTAATTTTTTTATATTCTTCAGGATATTCTATGCGAATCATTCTCTGAACAGGACTTTTTATGTCACAAAGTGCAATTTTTTTTAACAAATCAAATAAAGAAGCATATATCATCCAATCCCAATCAATAATATTACCTTTTTGTTCTTCAAACTTTCCAATTATATATGCCAAAACCATTTTTTCAGCAGCTTTATCCATTTCAATAATATCAAAAGGACGAACTAAATCATTCCATCGTTCAATTGAAAAAGCTTCAAAAATTTTCAATGCAAAATCTTTAGATAACATAAATGCAACCTCCAAAATTATCTAAGCAAATTTACAATTTTAAAATTTATAATTAAAGATTTTATGAACAAAAATGCAAACAAATTTTACAATCTAACGTTTTTTTTCATTAACCTTTTGATCGGCTTCCATTTTTTCTTTCCAAACAATAGCTTTCTTTTTAATATTTTCAGCTTCATCATTTTCATTTAATAAAACACAAATTCTTCGCCATGCCAAAAGATAATTTATTCCTAAACGAAAATCATCCATGCGTCGTGTTGAAAGTTCATATCGGTCGCGATAACGATCTGCAGATTGTTCTAACAATTTTTTTATCAAACGTAAATAATATACAGTTACTTCATAGTCGGGAGAACGCGGATCAAAATATGATTTTATGGCTTCTTTTAAATCAATTAAATTTTTTGAAATTGTTGCAAAGCGTCCTTGAATTTCAACAAAAGACCATTTCCATTTAGAATTTTCACCAAATGCTTTCATGATTAATTGAATAATAAGACCTAATTTGCGCACAATTAAATATCTTTTTTCTAAAGGAATATTACTAATTTCTGCAACTTTATCCGAATAATCTGAAAAAGGTACATCAATATAATCGGTTACAATATCTTCCAAATAAATAATTGCTTTATAAATTGCTTTGCGACCATCGTTTAAGCTTTCTGTATTTTTTGTGTCTAAAATTTCAACAGAAAGATTATTCATTGTTAAAAAAATTGTTGTAACATGTATCATTTCTTCTGCAAGTAAAAATTTCTTATAAGCAATGCCGGTATTATCACGAGCAATTAAATCAAGCATACTTTTTTCTTTTTCAAAAATTTTATTCACTTCCGTTTTAAAAGGCCCAATCTTTAGATTAAACAAAGCCCTGTTTTCCGCAGTAATTTTTGCCATTATGCACCTCCAAAATTTTGAAGCAATGCTCTTGCATGTTCTATAGAAAAACTAGAATCCATATCTCCTGAAAGCATTCTAGCAATTTCTTCAACACGTTTGTTATCAAATATATACTCTACAGAAGTTTGTGTTTTTCCATCTTTTGTAAACTTTTCAATCTTTAATTGATTATCGGCAAAAACTGCTATTGACGCAAGATGTGTTATGCATAATATCTGTTTATTTTTTGCAAGTTGTTTTAAGTGTTCACCAACGCTAACGGCAACTTCTCCACCAATTCCTGTATCAATTTCATCAAAAATCAAGGTATCAACATTATCACTTGATGCTAAAACAGTTTTGAGTGCTAACATAACACGCGAAAGTTCACCACCAGAGGCAATCTTTGCAAGAGGTTTTTCAGGACTACCAATGTTTGCTGAAATTAAAAATTCTATATTATCAAAACCATATTGTCCGCATCTTTGCCATTCATTATCTCCTTCCTTCATTTGTATGGAAACAGAAAACTTTGTACCTTTCATGCCAAGTTTTTGTAAAATTATTTCCACTTGCTGACTTAATTTTTCTGAAGCTATTTTTCTTTTTTGAGATATTTCCGATGCAACGCGATACAATGATTTTTCCATTGATGTTATTTCTGCCTGTAATTCTGCTCTACTTTCTGCACTTCGTGTCAAAATATCAAGGTGTCGTTGTGCATTTTCTGCATATTCAAGAAGTGCTTGAACAGAATTTTCTTTTGTTAAATATTTTTGTTTTAATTTATAAATCAAATGACTTCTTTTTTGCACTTCTTCTAGGCGAGCAGGATCAAAAACTAAATTTTGTTGATACATACTTATTTCATCATTAATATCACTAATTTCATAAAATACATTCTCAATCCTTGTAGCAATTTTTTGGAGAGATGAATCCATACCGGCAACATTATCACTAAGAGAACGTAATTTTTTCAATGCAGAAAAAACACCGTCAGAGGAAACATTTTCAGAACCATTTATAATTAATGAAATAGTATCAATTTCACTATATAGTTTTTCAAATTGTGAAAGACGTTTTTCTTCTATTTCTAATGATATATCTTCTCCTGTTTTTAGATTAGCATTTGTGATTTCTTCTACCGCAAAAGAAAGTAAGTCAATTTTTTTATTTTTATCTGCATCTGCATTTATTAGTTCTTCAAGTTCATTACGTTTTTTTACTAAATCAGAATAATTTTTACTAAAAGTTTCGACTATTTCAGTTAAACCGGCAAATGAGTCTAAAAATCTTCTATGTTCTGATATTTTTAATAACGATTGATGTTCATGTTGTCCGTGAATATCAACAAAAAAACTCGTAAATTCTGAAAGTTCATTACGTGTTACAGGTGTATCGGCAATCCATGCCGCTGTTTTTCCGGTATTACGTACAATGCGACGAAGTAAAACCCTGTTATCCTCAACTAAAATACTTCGTTCTTCAAGCCATTTTAGGGCTTCCTTTTGTTTTTCATCTATATATACAGTACCGGAAACTCTAGCTTCAGAGGAACCTGTGCGAATTTGATCAAGAGACGCTTTTCCGCCAAGTAAAAAAGAAAGTGCACCAATAAGAATACTTTTTCCGGCACCGGTTTCTCCTGAAAAAACTGTAAATCCTTTGTTAAAATCCAAATTGACACTATCTATTAAGGCAAAATCTTTTATAAATATATCTTCTATCATGAAACTCCCCCAAACCAATGCATTTTTGATTGTATTGCTTCATAAAATATATGAGAATCACAACCGACAAGCAAGGCTTTTTTTTCTGAAATTGAAA
This sequence comes from Treponema sp., assembly GCA_012520945.1. Classification (GTDB taxonomy): domain Bacteria; phylum Spirochaetota; class Spirochaetia; order Treponematales; family Treponemataceae; genus JAAYNH01. Next base: position 24,700 of record JAAYNH010000052.1, read on the forward strand.
TTTTTATTTTATCATTTACTTTAAGATTTACTGAAATTTGTCCGTCATAAGTAATAACAGGTTCGGCACCACGACTCGGAAGTACTTCAATATCCAAAACGGCTGTATGAGGTAAAACTAAAGGTCGTCCTGCTAAAGAAAAAGGACAAATTGAACTTAAAATAATAGCATCTAGTGTAGGATCTACTAATGGGCCTCCCGCTGAAGCAGAATAGGCCGTAGAACCTGTAGATGTTGCCGCAATAATTCCGTCTGATTTAAAAACACCAAAAGAAAAACCATTGCAAACTACATTTAGACTAAGCATTTTTGCTGCCTGTGCGGAAATTACAATATCATTAAGAGCTTGACTTGTAAAGATTTTTTCACCGTCACGAAAAAGTGTCCCTTGAAGCATTGTTCGCTTTGTAACTAAAAGTTTACCATTTATAAAATCTTCTAAAGGTTTTTGCCATGCATTTTTTTGAATACCTGCAATAAAACCGAATTCTCCCAAATTAATTGGAAAAATTGGAATTTTTTTTAAGGCACAACATCGAGTAGCAAATAATACGGTTCCGTCACCACCAAGTGTTACTGCAAAATCATAACTATCATTTTCACAACATTCTGTTTGTCCGGAATAATTTACAAGATTAACATCAATATTTTTTTCAATTAAAAAATCAACAACTGCCTGTGTAAAAAAAGGAATCTCATTATTAAATGTATTTTGAATAATTAAGCAACGCTTCATATTGCCTCGATTTTTTAAGGCAAGGTAGCTAAAACTTTTGCAACCTTGGCAGTTTGTACACCACCTAATCTTGGATAAAGCGGAAAAAACACACACCTTAACAACAATGATTTTGCTTGCACACAGGATTCAAGCTCTTCTTCGCGCAACGCAATTACTGAATTTCCATAGGCTTCTACAATTTCAACATCTTTACGTAAAGCATATTGTTTTACATCTTTCATTCCACCTGACAAAATCACAGGAAATGAATAAACTGACGGAACAACATATTCATTTTGCTGAGAAAATGTTTTATGTTTTCCTTGCATAAGACTTCTTATATATACTTCGTATATTTCTTTGCGGACAGCTTCGTTTTTATTAAATTCTTTTAATTGTACAAATGCCAATGCAGAATTAATATCAGGTAAAGTGTCTGTGGAAGGTGCCATATCTGTATATTTTTTCAATACAGTCCAATTACGCCTTTCCGGTGCCATAAGTAATGCTCCACCACCGGCAGTCATCGAATCATATTCTTCCAATCCGCATATTGAAAAAATTCCGAATGAACCTGTATTTTTTTCATTTAATGAAGCACCTACACTATGAGAAATATCTTCAATGATTGGAACATTTAGTTCGGCAAGTGCTGTAAAATTCGGAACAATGCCCATAGTCTCGTGTATAAGTAAAACTCTTCCTCCATTTCTCATGCCTTCTGCAACATTATCTGCAATGACAAGTCCCGTTTCACCGGAAACATCAAGCACAATAGGGTTGAATCCCATATCTTCAAGTGCCAAAATTTGCCAAGCAGGAGCTAAGGCAGAAATCATCACACCGGAACCGGCTGCCAAACCTAAAGCTTTTAGAGCATATTTTAAAGCAATTGCCGGTGAACGTAAAGCTACAACCCCATCAACTAAAAAAAACTCTTTAGCATATTGACAGAGACGTTGATTCATTTTTCCTGGACCGGTTTTTTCAGCAACCATGCATGTTAAGACAGCATCCATTTCCTTTCTGCGTATAGTAGAGCTAAAAGTTTGAATTTTCATCAGTTATCAATTCCAATAAGTTTTTGAAGTTCTTTAGGATTAAACACACGACGTATATCCAGCATTATCAAATAACCGGTTTCTTGTCGTATAACACCATGAATATATTCCGAACCAATACCTGAAAGCATTTGTGGAGGTGGCTTTACCTCATCATTATGAACCGAAACTACACGAGCAATTTTATCAATAATAATGCCAATTTTATTGCCATCAATATTTAATATTACAAAACCACCTTGAAATTCATCATCGTCTTCTGTAATTTCCATTGCTTTTAAACGAAATCTTTTATGTAAACTAACAACAGGAATAATTTCACTGCGTAAATTAAAAATTCCTTCAACATAATATGGTGCTTGAGGAATAGGTCTTACAGGTTGAATCTTCACGATTTCTTTTACATCCATGATATTAACACCATAAAGTTCTTCGCCCAATTGAAAAGTTACTAATTGAAATTGTGTATCATCGACAACCATAAATCCTCCAAAATCTACTACATAGTATACACTGATTTTTTGATTTTTGCAACCAATTTTTTTTTGTCTGTTTTTTTTCGTTTTTTGAAATATTTTATATTAATGCCATAAAATAATTATTTATATTGTTTTTATTATTTCGTTAAACCAATCCTTTAAAAAGCTCAACCAGCTTATTATTAAATTTTTTTGTTTCGACTTTTAATTCATTCAAAAACTCATTATTTTCCAAAGTGCCTAAAACTTCATTCATTTCTTCTTGATTTGCATAAGTAATTGTTCTAAAAAATTCAGTATAATCTTTTTTTCGAGATTCAACTGAACTTTCATACATATAATTTGAAACATCAATAACATCATCTATAATTAAGTCAAACATTTCAGGTGTAAACTGTTCGATACTACATGAAAAAAGTTGTTCTAATATATATATTGCATAACTTGCTTTATATTCAAGATATTTTTCTTGACACTGTGCATAAAAATTATGAACCTCAGACCAAGAGTTAATTTCATGAGATTTAATTAATGAAAAAAGTTCGTGTACTTTTGCTTCCGGAATTACTTGCCCGCCTATATTAAGCCACGAAACATAAAGATTATATGTTTCTATTTTTTTTAAAATTTCAATATCCAATTGTTCTATTTTATATTCTTCACTATATTCAACTAATGTCTTAACAGCAAAAAATTCCATAATTTTTCTATATTCTCTATAACCTTGTGCAGGTTTAATAATGACTGCTCCATATTTTTTCATACATCGCGAATCTTCAAGTTCAATATTAGATTGTAAATTTTGAATTAAAAACTCTTTTGCAAAGTCATACAAATTTTCATCTTTATGTTTAAACCATTCATCATTTGCACGTAGCCATCGACCCGTAAGATGAATCAATCTATCCATTGCAAAAAAAACTTCTTGCATTGTATCCGGAGCAAAAGGATCCGTTTCAATGAATTGAACTTTCACTTTTCGTTTATCGCGTTTTTTAAATTTGCTATTATTACGTATCATTGCAAACATATTAAACATAAACCAATATGCAGGCATTATACGAATACTGTTATCTGTATCTCCCATTGTCACAAGTGAAAAAGGATATAAAATATTTAACTCATATTGATATGAACCTTTTGCAACTAAAGTAAAAGAGGCAAATTTACTATTATGCTTAAAATCGGAACATAAACCCGGCCAAAATCCACGACCCGCATAAATTTCACCGTCTGAACTTCTAGAATTATGATTTGAACCAATCATAGCACCTGCTGCTATGTTTGACTGCCCTTTTAAGGTAGAAGCAATTAAAAAAGAAGTATTATGATGTTGTTCATGAAAAGGGAAAATCAAATTATTCAAAATTTCACAACAAGAAACAGTGGAATTATCACCTAAAACAGAATTTAGAAGGCGTGCACCATATTTTAATTGACAATTTCGACCTATTACAAAGCGAACAGCAACTGCTTGATAAAAAACATTACTGCCGTAACCCATTATACCGTTGACCATTTCAACGCCTTCACCTATTTGACTTGGTTCATCAATTGAAGAACAGACTGTTATGTTTTTTAATTTCATAGCACCTTTGACATAGGCACCTTCACCGAATTTTACGTCTTTTATTAAAACGGTATTTTTAATAACACAGTTAGAACCGACAAATCCCATCGTATCCCATTTTTTATTATTTCCTAATTCCGTCATTTCAAAAAAACGTTTTTGCAATTCTTTATCATCTCTATAACGTGACCAAAGATATGCATCGGCAGGAATCATTTCTTCAAAAGGTAAAACTTTACGGCCGCCATTTTCATTAGCAATTTCAATCCAAATACGTACATTTTCATCTTCGCCTTCTTTTAAAATACCATTACCGAACTTTGAATGTTTTGTACACATCATTTCTTGAATATTAAAAAGAATTACTTTATCTGAAATTACATAATTTACTAAATGACGTACGTTTTTTACAACAACATCATCACCGATAATACAATCTCTAATATAGCAATTTACTATACCTGTTTCCAATTGCAAATCGTGATATTGAAGTTTTGTCTTACGTATTTTTCCAAGTATAACAAAACCAACAAAATGAGAATTATAAACATTATCCGGACAAAAATCATCTGAAACCCAAACGCCACTCCAATTAGGACATGAACATCTATTTGAATTTTTTTCTAAAATAGTAATTTCTTCTTTTGTTAAATGTCTTTTATCCTTTATCGCTTCTGCAAAAATTTCATTAATAAACTGCTGAGGTGATGAATCTTCTGAATTTATAACTTTAACTTGTGCCATAATAACCTCGATTAATTATATACTAAATTTGAAAAATTTTCAATTATTATATATCCAATTATATATCGCATTCATTATATTTTGTGTATCTTTTATAATTATTTAAATATAATTGAATTTTAAGTTATTAGATGATATATTTTTAACATGAAAAAAAATTTCATTTATTTTATACTTTTATTTTCATTATTTAATTGTTTTGCTCAAGAACATTTTCACTATGTTTTAGAAAATGGTCTTGAAATATATATTATTGAAGATAAAACAAACCCAATGTCAAACATCATTTTAAATACTAAAGCAGGATATTCAAATCAAAAACCTAACGATACTGGTTTTTTCGAACTATATTCACGAATGTTTTGGACAAGCAATCCTGATTTTAAATTCCAAAAAGATGCTGAAATTTTTTTTCAAAACCATGGTGTTTTAAACATAAAGTCGCAATGTAATTTTTCAAATTCACTTTATTCGGCAAGTTTTCCTGCAAATCAAATTGATGTAGTTTTAAATAATTTATCAAACACATTAAAATCCCCTAATTTCCAAGAAAATATTTTACAAAAAAAATTTAACGAACTAAAAAATTATGCAAATGATTATTCGGAAAATGCTGCCGGCTTTATTAACTCTACAATTGATAGTAAAATTTATAAAGATGAGCCATGGGTTTATGACACAAGTCTTTTCCCCAGCTTAAAAAATTATAAAAATATAAATTCTATTCGTGGTAAACTTATAGAAATTTCAAATAATTATTACATACCTAACAATTGTGCAATTTTTATTTCTTCTCCATATAATCATAATTTTGTTTTTGAAATTATTAATAATCATTTTAAATCATGGATAAAAAAAACCGTTAAAAATAATATACCTAAAAAAAATATTTTTGAAAATATTAAAGAAAAAAAATTTGTTTTAGTTTCAAAAGATTTTTCTAAAGAAGTAAATCAAATTATTATGTACTTTTTATCAAATGAAAAAATTGATTCGGCGATTGGAAATATCTTTGCTCATTCATTAGAAAATCCAACAGGAATATTAAAGACAAAAATTGCAAATTCTAAAGAACTTGGTCATTGCGAACATGACTTATCAAATATTACTTTTAGCCAAAATACAAATCACTCAAAAATTATTTTTCAAGCTTTAATTCCACAAACAAATACTTCTATTATAAATCAAATTAATATTACAAAAAATTTTTTATTAGAAAGTTCAAATATCACAAAAGAAGAATTTGTTTTTTTAAAAAACTTTTTAAGCAATCAAGAAAAACAAAAACTAAAATCTTCATTTGATTTACTTTATGAACTTTCAGATAAATGGAGCAATAATTATTTTTCACATAATATAACCGAAGCAGAACTTTGTCTAAATAATTATTTTAACACAGAACCTTTTATTTTTATTCTTGCACACACAGATACATATAAAAAAAACAAATCTTTATTTGATAAAAACGGATACATTGCTATCTCTAATGAAACAAAAAATTGGTATAATAATTTTTCAAATTTTAAGACTCAAGATAATATAAATACAAATATAAATGAATTTAATATTACTGAAAAAATTGTTAAAGAAAATTATAGCCATTTTGAACAATTTAAATTACAAAATGGAATTCCCGTTGCACTAATAAAAAATAAAAATCATAACATTAGTTTTTCCTTGAATATACTTGGAGGAGAGCTTAATCAAGATAAGCGAGCTTTAGAAACAATTGTAATAAATGCACTCACACAAAATATTAAGTTTAAGATTAATTCACATGCAGAACTTTTTTTTAACACTGATGTTTTTTCAGAAACAAATTTACAATATTCAAATATCACAATTGAAACAAGTGAACAAAATTTTGAAAAAGTTCTTCAATGTTTTTCAAATGCATTAATATATGGAGATGTTACACATGCACAAGCAGACGAATTAATGAATGCAGAAAAATATAAATGGCGTCTGAACACAAACGATATGTTTTTTCAACAAAAATTAATTGCATTACAGACATTATATTCAGGAACAAAAATTGAAAAAATTTCTCAACTAAGCGGTGATATTTTACTTGATGTAAATTATAATCACATTCGAATAAATTATGCCTCTTTATTAAATGCTAAAAAATTTTTTATAACAATTAGTTGTGCAACAGAAATTCTTTCAAAAGAAAACATTGAAAAAATTCTTAACGATAATTTTGGATTATTAAAAAGTTTTGATATTAATTTTTACACTTTACCTGAACCTATTTTTTCTGAAATAACAATTAAACAAAAATTAAAAAGAATTTTTACTTCTGATATTCCTGCAGATAAAGCACCTCAAAGACCTTTGCATTTAATTCCTACAACTGAATTTTTAGATCCTGCTCGTGTTGTTATAAAAGCTCCTCCAAAAATATCTGATGAATACATTATTTTTTATGCATTACTTTTACATTTGGAAAATTTAATTAACCATAATGAACATAACAGTTTCGAAAAATGCCATGTTGAAATTTCTGAAAATAACTTACAACATTCCTCAATTATATTTTCAAAATGTAAATCAATAATTGATACAAAGAAAATCTTTGATACGATGCTTTTGAAACTTAAAGATTCAATACGTAAAGAATCTTTACATAACATAAAAACAAATTGTATATCACATCTTGCATCAAACAGTCAAACAAATAATGATATAACAAAACTTCTCAGTATAAATTATATTAACACAAATAAATTTGACAGATGGATTGAAGAATATTTAATTTTAGAAAATGCATCAACAGAAGTTTTTAATTTTGTTTTTGAAAAATATTTTTCTATGCCTATTAAGGTATGGATTTTTTCATCGGATACATCGCAAAAAAGCAGTGGTAACAAATGAATGAAAAAAATACAATCAGAAAAAAAATTAAAAATAAACTTAATTCTCTTTCCGATGAAAAAAAAAATTATTCGAAAAATCAAATTGCTAAAATTTTTTTTTCAACATATATTTATAAAAAAGCAAAAAAAATTTTTGTTTTTTTTCCTTTGCCCGATGAAATATCAATTACGAAAATTATTGAACAGTGTTTAATAGATAAAAAAATATTATTCCTTCCTAAAATTAACGACACTGAAATGGAATTTTTTCAAATAGATAATAATATTAATTTTTTTGAACAACTCGAAAAAAACAAATGGAACATTTTTGAACCAAAGCCTATATTAAAAAAAATTACAATAACATCTATTGATGAAAATTGTATTTTTTTAATTCCAGGTCTTGCATTTACAAAAAAAGGTCAAAGACTTGGTCGCGGAAAAGGTTTTTATGATAAATTTCTGAGCCAAATTAATAATTTACAAAACATTTCTTTAATAGGTACTTGTTATGATTTTCAGATTATAGAAAACATTCCCACTGAATTACATGACATAAAAGTTAATTATCTATTAACGGAAGTTGCATTTTCAAAAATTATGCATTATAATCATGAAATATGAAAACTATTGAAATTAAGTTTCCAAACGGAACAACAAAAACTGTAGACTATGGCACAAAAACAATTGAGCTTTTAGATAACTTTGAAGAAGGCGACTCGGAAATTATTGCAGTACGTGTTAATAATGAAATTAGTTCTTTAACCGAACAATTAATATATAATTCATATCTTGAACCTGTTTATCTGAATACAACAGAAGGTGCTCAAGTTTACAGACGAACATTATGTTTTGTTTTAGCGGCAGCTGCAAATGATATTTTCCCAAACTCTCGCCTACTTGTTGGTCACAGTTTAGGTCGCGGTTATTATTATACTTTAGAAACAGGAAAACCTCTCAAACAAGTTGATATTGATTCTCTTTCAAAAAAAATGCATTCACTAATCAATGAAAATTTGCCTATTACACAAACTGTAATTTCATATAAAGATGCGATTGAGCTTTTTGAAAAAACTAATCTAGTTGAATCACGTAAACAAATTGAATACATTTGCCCATCATATTTTGTAATGAATGTTTTAGGCGACTTTGCAGATTTATACCATGGACCGTTTTTAAGTTCAACAGGAATTTTAACTCAATTTGATTTAACAAAATATGGTGATGGTTTTTTACTTCGGTTTCCACACTCACTTGACCATTCAAAACTTACTGACTTTAAAGACATTCCTAAACTTTTTAATATTTATAACGAATATAAAAAATGGGGAAAAATGCTTAATCTAACATCCTCAGCTTCCCTTAATGAGAGAATTTACAAAAGAGAAATTAAAGAACTGATTAATATAATTGAACATTTACAAACAAAACAAATTGCCGATATTGCCGATCAAATTAAAAACAGAGGTAATGTAAAAGTTGTTTTAATTGCCGGACCTTCATCTTCCGGTAAAACAACCACCTCAAAAAAACTTTCGGTACAACTCCAAGTATTGGGTTTTAATCCAAAAGTAATTGAATTGGATACATATTATGTTGGACGTGAAAAAACTCCTAAAAATGAAAATGGTGATTATGACTATGAATGCTTAGAAGCCTTAGATGTTGCACAATTAAATAAAGATTTAGTTGATTTATTTGCAGGTAAAGAAGTTAATTTGCCAAGCTATGATTTTATTGAAGGTAAACGATTTTATACTAATAAAAAGATGAAACTTGAAACAAATGATATTTTAATTTTAGAAGGTATTCACGGCTTGAATGATAATCTTACTCCACTTATTCCGAAAGATATTAAATTTAAAATTTATTTGTCTGCACTAACTCAATTAAATTTAGATGATCATACGCGTATTGCAACTAGTGACAATAGGTTAATCCGACGCATTGTTCGTGATTCACAATTTCGTGGAAAATCTGCAAAAGATACAATAAAAATGTGGCCAAATGTTCAAAACGGTGAAAAACTTTATATCTTTCCGTATCAAAATCAAGCAGATGCAATGCTCAATACCGCTTTAGATTATGAACTTGCCGTATTAAAAGTTTATGCAGAACCGTTATTAAAAGCCGTAAAACCTTTTGACGCTGAATATTCAGAAGCAAAACGTTTATTAAGTTTTTTAAATAATTTTTTACCTATACCTGTTACCGATGTACCTGTTCAGTCATTGCTTCGCGAATTTATAGGTGGAAGTGATTTTAAATATTAATACTTATTATTTTAATCGCTATTTTCATTTTATTTTCACAATTATTTTTCAAAAATTAAATTTGACTTTTTAGAAAGTATAGTTTAAAATGTAATAGTTATGTTATATAGCATTGATTATGACATTTGTGCACTACTCATTCTTATTTTTGTTTTGATGTTTAATTATACAAGAAAACAAACTCCTTTATTACAAAATCGATTTTTTATTGCTATTATATGGAATGTAATTATTACTACAATTTTTGAGCTATTAAGTACCCTTTATGACATATACTATAATGTCTGGCCAAATTGGCTTGGTTATTTTATTAATTGTTTTTATTTTATTTCACTTAGTTTTATTCCTTTACTTTATACTTACTATTGCATTGCAATGACTGAGGTTTTTGAATATTCAAAAAAGAGAACAAATTTTTTTGCGTATTTTTTAATTGCTATACCTTTTCTTATTTCATTTGTTATTATTTTACTTACACCTTTTGTTGCACCAAAATTTACACTAACTTTTTCAATTGACTCATCCGGAATATATCATAGAGAACAAAGTGGTTTTAAACTAATGTATGGTATTGCAGGATTTTACTTATTGGCATCTTTTGTTATATTAGTTATTAGAATTAAAATTATTAAACTTCCTAGAGCTGTTTTAATGAGCTCCTTTATTATTGCTTCATTAATCAGTGTCGTTGTTCAATTGATTGAACCTAGATTAGTTGTTCAATGTTTTGGAATTTCATACAGTTTATTATTATTTTCTTTTTCCGTTCAAAGACCTGAAGAAAGATTAGACAGTGTTACGGATTTGTTTAATGCTGAGGCTTTTGCAGTAATTAGCGAGAAAAAATTCAAAAGCAACAAAACATTTTTATGTGCAGGAATTATGATTGAAAATATGCCATATGTTATCAGTACATTTGGTATCAAAAACTTTAATAAGATACTAAATTTGGTTAGTACTTTTTTTAAGAAAGAATATTCAAAAAAATGCACACTTTTTTATTTAAGTCAAGGACGCTTTTGTATTATATTTAAGCAACCGTTAGTAAAAGAAGCATATAAAATTTTAAGTGAAATTTTAACACGGTTTCAAATTCCTTGGGGAACAAAAGAAGATAAAGCTAACGAATTAATGATAAAATTAAATATTCGTTCTTGTCTTATCACATGCCCACAAGATGCACAAACATCCGAAGAAATAATTGATACAATAAATCACGTTGCTGAAAATGCACTTTATAGAAGAGGTGGCATTGCACACATTAGCAATTATGACAGAAACAGAAAAAAGAAACTGACAGAAATAGATTTTATTTTACGTAATGCTCTTAATAATCTTGAAAAAGGTGCATTAAATGTATATTACCAAGCAATTTATTCTACAGCTAAAAAACGTCTTATAGGTGCAGAAGCATTAATTCGAATGCGTGACATTGATGGAATTTTATCATCTAATGAAAATAAGAAAGGTGAATTTATTTCTCCTGAAGAATTTATTCCAATCGCTGAAAAAAATGGAACCATTTACAGCTTGGGAGAATATGTTTTTGAAAAAGTATGTCAAATGTTAAGTTCAAATTCACCTGAAAAATATGGCATTGAAAAAATTGAATTAAATCTATCTGTTGTACAATGTATGCAAGAAGATGTTGTCGATTATATTTTACAAATTAAAGATATGTATAAAGTAGACAATGGATTTATAAATTTAGAAGTTACAGAAACTGCCGCCGCATATCAAGTAGATACTTTATTAAAAACTATGGAACGATTAATTGAGGAAGGTATTGAATTTTCTCTTGATGATTATGGAAAAGGTCATGCTACAATGGATTATTTAATAAATTTACCTTTTGAAACTATAAAAATAGACAAAGATATTATTTGGAATGCTTATTCAAATCCAAGCACAAATGTTGCCCTGGCAACTACTATTACAATGATAAAGGACTTAGGTAAAAAAGTTTTGGCAGAAGGAGTCGAAACTGAAGACCAAGCAAAATGGTTGACCGATTTAGGCTGCGACTATCTACAAGGATATTATTTTTCAAGACCGCTACCAAAAGAAGAATTTTTAGAACTTATGAAAGAAAAAAATACTGATATTTATAATAACTATATTGAAGAATTACCACTTTTAGAAGAAGCTTAATATTTTACTTTTCTTTTAAAAGCAATATTCATAATTTTTGCAAATGTACTTGCTAAAGCAATCCCTAATGCTATAGCACCGGCAGCACTCATTGTTGAAAATCCTAAAGTTAATGCATCGTTCATTAAACCGTTTGCAAAAGCCCTCATGGTTTTAAACATACCTCCACCCGGTACTAAAGGTAAAAGTCCCGGCAACAAATATACGGTTGCAGGATTATTAATTGTATATGCTAAAATTTCAGCTAAAAGGGCTACAGTAAAGGAACCAATAAAATAACTACCGGCCCCACCCGTACCAAAAAAATTATATAGAACCCAACCTACACCACCTATTAATGCACACCAAATAATATCAAATTGATTTGTATTTAAATAAAAGGAACTAAAACCTGCCGCACCACAAGAAAAAATAAAAGCAAATAATATCTTCAATATTTTATTTTGTGAAAAACTTGTATTTAATGCAACATTTGTTAATAAATCAATAATTAATACATTTGAGCCTAAACCAAAAAATGAAAAAAACAAAAGTCCAAAAACAGAACCAACAGAAAGTGCTGAAGCAATCATAAAAGCCTCAACTAAACGAGCAGTACCGGCTACTAGATCACTTGCAATAATATCACGTATAGCATTTACAATTGCAAGACCGGGAACAACTTGCATCAAAACAGCAATTAAAACTATTTCTGTTGTAGGAATAATATGTAAAACAAAAGCAATTTCCGTTAAAATAGAAATTAAAAAGCCGGAAAAAATCGAAATAAAAAAACTACCTAAATTAAATTTTTCAAAAAAGATAAGAAAAACACGTATACCAAAACCAATAATTAAAGCACAAATTGCTTCAAAAACACTTCCTCCAAACATAAAAGTAAAACAAAAAGAGGAACAAGCAGCCATAGAATATACGAGTATATTCGAATAAGAAGGAGTCTTATTTATTCGTTCCAAAATAGCTTCAATTTGTCTAGGATTTGATTGTTTTTGTCTTTTAACAATGCGCCTGGACAATTCATTAATTTGTGCAATTTTTTTTAAATTTGTACCACGTTTTGTAATTCTACGAATAGCCGAATGATAATGGTCCTTTGAATCAGTATATGAAAATTGAATTACCGTAGGAGTAACAAAAGCACTAGCAGTCTTTGCTCCAAGAGACTTAGCAATATTGGTAACAGTTTCTTCTGTTCTATATGTTTCACCGCCATTTTCCAAAACAATTGTTCCTGCATTAATAGCAATTTCCATCATGTCTTCACATTTAATTTCCATAAAGCAATTATATTACTTAACAAAGCAATTTACAATAGAATAAATTATTGATATACTGTTCATAGAAATTATATATTACATATTTTATACATAAATTAATTGTTTAAATATGTAAATAATTATTAATAAAATATTTTAAGGAAAAAGATTATGGAAAAAATCAAAATGAAAAATGCCATTGCAGAACTTGATGGCGATGAAATGACTAGAGTTTTATGGAAAATTATTAAAGAGAAATTACTTGAACCTTATATAGATTTAAATGTTGAATATTATGATTTAGGATTAAAAAAACGCGATGAGACAAACGATGCAATTACATATGAAGCTGCTGCAGCAATAAAAAGATTAGGTGTAGGTGTTAAATGTGCAACAATTACTAGCAATGCGGCTCGTGTTGAAGAATATAATTTAAAATATTTAACACCAAGTCCAAATGGAATCATCCGTGCTGAACTTGATGGAACGGTTTTTAGAAAACCCATTTTATTAAAAAATATAAAACCAACTGTTTCATGCTGGGAAAAACCTTTAATTCTTGGTCGACACGCATATGGTGATGTTTATAAAAACTGTGAAATTAAAACAGAATGTGCAGGAAAAGCAGAACTTGTTTTCACAGGAGTTGATGGCAAAGAAGTACGAAAAACAATTATGGAAATGAATGGTCCGGGAATTTTACAAGGTATTCATAACTTAGATAAATCTATAGAAGATTTTGCTCGCTGTTGTTTTATGTATTCATTAGATGAAGGTATTGATTGTTGGTTTGCCACAAAAGATACAATCTCAAAAACGTATGATGGAAACTTCAAAGAAATTTTTCAAACTATATATGACAATGAATTTAAATCTAAATTTGAAGCAAAAGGTATTGAATACTTTTACACCTTAATTGATGATGTAGTTGCTCGTGTTGTAAAACATAAAGGTGGTTTTTTGTGGGCTTGCAAAAATTATGATGGTGATGTTATGAGTGATATGGTTGCTTCTGCATCAGGAAGTTTAGCAATGATGACAAGTGTTCTTGTAAGCCCTGACGGTGTTTTTGAATATGAAGCTGCACATGGAACAGTTCAACGTCACTACTACAGATATTTAAAAGGTGAAAAAACTTCAACTAATCCTGTTGCATTAATTTTTGCATGGACAGGTGCATTGGCAAAACGCGGAGAATTAGACGCTAACAAAGCACTTGTTGACTTTGCTAAGAAACTCGAAAAAGTTACATTAGACACAATCGAAAGTGGTATAATGACAGGTGACTTAGCATTGATTGCAGAACCTGCGGCAAAACAAGTGTTAAACTCTTGGGAATTTATAGATGTCCTTGCTACAGAAATGAGTAAATAGTTTATTTATCCAAAACAAGGCTTTTGGCTTCCCGCGTTGAAAGGCGCACCCCTTGTGCCCTTAAACCCTTTTCTTCGTAGTCATGAGCCTTGAATGTTTCTTCCAAAATTTTCACACGCGGTTTTGATTCATATTTTATTGTAAACTTGAATTTATCGCGTGTATCCACATGAACAACCTGCATTTCATCGGGAGCCAAAAGATAATCTCGATTGAAAATCCATTTTTCAATACGGCATCTTTTTATATATGCATATTTAGTTTTCGGATCTCGATAAATTACAGTGAATAAAATTTTAGAAATTTTTTCTTTATCCGCCAAAGCACAAAACCACATACGCGTGTCTACAAATAATTTTTCCTGCACATCAACAACAGCATAAGTACCTGTTTTACGAACAATCAAAATTCTGTCATAAGGAGTAACTTTCATAATTTCAGTTCCTGTAGAAACAGCTGTTCCTAGGTAGCCCGTTTTTTCATCATAACGTAAAGGCATATCACGTTTAACAACTTCTTTTGCATCAACTTGTTCAAAGCCTTTAATTTGAGTACGACGTTTATATTCTTTGAGCGGAAGTTTTTCTAAAATATCAGACAAATATGCTATTGCATATCCTTTTAAATTTTTTAATAATTTTGCAATTTCTTTTAATCTAGTATTAATATCCTTAACTTCCTGACGATTTTTATTAATATCATATAGAGAAATACGACGAATTGGAATTTGTAGCAAATGTTCAATATCATCATCCGTAATTTCACGAATTAATTCAGCTTTAAAAGGTTCAAATCCTTGTCGCACAGCTTTTTTTACTGTTTCAGCTGTTTTCATCTCTTCTATTTTTTTATAAATGCGTTCTTCAATAAAAATTCGTTCTAATGTACGCAAATGTAATTTATTATTCAAATGAAGTTTTTCAACTTCTAACTCTTCTTTCAAAATCATTTGCAATTGTTTTGCATGATGTTGAATAATTTGTGTTGCCGTCATTTGTTGAGGCATATTATCTTTAATAACAAGCATATTACATGAAATGGACTGCTCACACTCTGTAAAAGCATACAGAGAATCAACAACATCTTTTGCATAAACACCACGTTGTAATTTAATTTCTATTTCAACATGGTCAGATGTAAGGTCAATAATGCTCGAAATTTTTATCTTATTAGCTTTTGCAGCCTTTTCTAACGAATCAATTAATGTTTTAGTATTTGAGCCAATTGGTAACTCAGTAATTAAAACACGTTTTTCATCACTAGTGTCAAGTTTAGCACGAGTGATAATTTTTCCTAATCCATCGTTATATTCAGAAACATCAATAATACCACCTGTTGGAACATCAGGAAATATCTCAAATTTTTCTCCGTTCAAACATTTAATTTCCGCTTCTATTACTTCACGAATATTATATGGCAAAATTTTTGTACTCATTCCCACTGCTATTCCTTCAGCACCAAGAATAAGTACTAAAGGCAATTTTGAACGAAACACAGTCGGTTCTTTATTACGTCCATCATAGCTTGGAACATAATTAGTAATTTCCGGATTATACAAAACATCTTTAGCAATAGGTTTTAAACGACATTCAATATATCTGGCTGCAGATGCCCCATCTCCCGTATACATATTTCCAAAGTTACCTTGCTTTTCAATGAACAACTCTTTATTAGCCAGAACAACTAATGCACCATAAATTGATGCGTCTCCATGAGGATGATATTTCATTACTTGACCGACAACATTAGCAACCTTATTAAATCTTCCATCATCAATTTCAAATAAAGTATGCATAACACGACGTTGAACCGGTTTTAATCCATCTTCAATATCCGGAATGGCACGGTCGCGAATTACATAACTTGCATATTCAAGAAAGTTTTTATCAAATATATCTTTTACATAAGCCATTATGCATCAATCTCCTCAAGAAGATTTTTAACAATAAACTCACGACGCTCCGGAGTGTTTTTTCCCATATAAAACTCTAATAATTTTGGTACCTTTTTTAAGGTTTTTACTTCAACAGGAGTAAGACGCATATTATCTCCAATAAACTGACCAAATTCATGCGGACTAATTTCTCCCAATCCTTTAAATCTAGTAATTTCTACAGTTTTTCCTAACTCTTTTATACATTTATCTCTTTCAGTTTCACTATAACAATACATTGTTTCTTTTTTATTGCGTACACGAAATAATGGTGTTTCCAAAATATAAACACGTCCACTTGTAACTAATTCTTCAAAATAGCTCA
>JAAYNH010000008.1 GCA_012520945.1 Treponema sp.
TAACGATGGATTCATCATTTCGTCAAGATTTAGGTGCAGACAGCCTTGATACTTATGAATTGGTTTATGCAATTGAAGAAGAACTTGGTGTAAGTGTACCTGACGAAAAAGCAAGTGAATTTGAAACAGTAAGAGACGCTTACGATTTTATCAAATCACAAAAAAACTAATTTCTTTTTTTAGTTAGAAAGGGTTTTGGAAATTATGATCAATTTATGGTTTTAGTTTTTCAAAGCCCATTTTTTTAAATTTTTATTGTGAAAGTAAATTTTTTTGCTAAAAATAAAATTTCCGCGAGTCGAAAAAAATTATTGTTAGATTTTCAAAAAAATAACAATCTAAATTTTAAAGATATTAGTTTACTTGATTTGGCTTTTACTCATCGATCTGTTGTAAATGAAAATTCTTTTTTACATGAAAATAATGAACGAGTAGAATTTTTAGGTGATGCTGTTTTAGAAATGGTAACTGCTGCATATTTATATGAAAAATATAAAACAGAAAGTGAAGGAGATTTGGCAAAAATCAAAAGTGCAGTAGTTTCTGAGGCTTCATTAGCAGATATTGGATTAAAACTTGGCGTTGATAAGTGTTTGCTTTTAGGAAAAGGAGAGGAAAACACAGGTGGCAGAAAAAAGAAAGCAATTCTTGCCGATTGTGTTGAAGCAATTATTGGTGCTTACTATCTTGACTCCGGTTATAAAGCCACAGAAAAATTTATTTTACTCTGGATGATTGCTGTTGTGGAAGGATTTAAGCAAAATCCTGCATTGAAAGATTACAAAACGCAATTACAAGAATTGTGTCAAAAGCAATTTAAAGTTTGTCCGAAATATCAAATGATAAAAAAAAGCGGTCCTGATCATAATCGTACATTTTGGATGAGTGTTGATATTAATGGAACGGTTTTTGGTCCTGCAAAAGGAAAAAACAAAAAAGAGGCGGAACAGTCCGTTGCAAAAATAGCTTTGAATAATTTTGAAAAATAATATAAAAAAATATATAAATTTCCATTAACTAAAATATGTAAGAAAATTTATTTATTGCTTTTTTGCTGTATCTAAAACCTAAGTCTAATTGAAACTCATATGTTATATCATAAGGTTCAATATTATTATTTGAGCCGAAGTTACCATTGTCTAAACTTGCAAAACCGTTAATTAAAATAGTCCAATGTTTTGAAAGAGGTAATTCCAGTCCTAGTTGTATTCCTGCACCTAAATTGAAATAATTGAAGCGGTCAGACATTTGATATAAAAAGTGAAGACCTGGAGCAAAATTAATGCGGACATAATTCCACATATCCGTTTTGAAAATAGGTCCAGCAAATAAATCAAAGGCATAACGTAAAACTTGTTTTGGTTCTTGAAGTACGGAATTAAAAGCACTATTTAGTGGATAAAAGATAGCAATTCTCACCGTGGAGTCAATAGGTTTCATATTAAATGTTGTAAAACTCAAATATGCACCAATCATAAAATCATCAAAAACAAAATTACTTCTGTCATTTTGTTTTTGAATACGTGTTACATTGCTTATTGTTATGCCTTCATTAAAAACAATAAAAGGGGCCTCTTTAATTATGGGAAAACCTGTAACCGGATGGAGTTCATCTGTATCTGAGACTTCTTGTGTGTGTGCAAAAATCGTTAAAAATATTAATGTAGAGCAAAGAAAAATTTTTTTCATATTATGTTACCTAGTTTGAAATTTTATACAAAGTCATAAATTGTGAAACTATGCCACTATTCCAAGTTAGATACATCATATTACCGCGAATGTCCCATTCCGTTACAACTGTGTCGGTTTGATCTTCATCACGAATAATGTAAAAAATTAATGAATTAAGTAAAACCTCGTATTTTCCTGATATATTTGATGAATATCCTGTTTCATTATCAACAATTATCGCAGTGAGAGAACCATCATTTGAAAATGAAATTTTGCTGCCGTTATTATCAGCCCAAGAACCATAAAACGGACTAGGGGTGTAACAACTAATAAATAAAAAAAATATTATTAAAATTATACTAAAAAATTTTTTTTTCATACTTACCTCAAGTTGTGTAATTTTATTGGTATTATTCTTCACCAATTGTCCAACTAACTTCAACGCGTGTTGAACCAACCGGTTCAATGCCATAAGTTCCACCTCCGGCATTTCCACCTTTTATTTCAATTTTGTCATAATATACTTTACCGGGATACATACCTGTACATTCCATTGTTCCGTCCATTGTACCATTTGCACTCATGTTTGCAGTTGTATTTGTGTTACCTGTTACACAAAAATAAACTCCTTGAGAAGCATCGTTATTAATATAAAAATCCGCAAAATTTTCGTATCTCATGGTAATTCTTGCACCTAAACCTTGAATAGCTGCATTATATTCAAGTGTACCGCTGATTATGCCATTTACTTTTTCATTACCAATTTTATCCATATCATTCGATTTATTCATAAGTGTTAGTTTTTTATGACTGTTTTTAATGGTTTTATTATATTCTCTCATATATTGTTCGTGGCTTAACGCTCCGTAACCAAAGTCATTTGGAGAGTAATTTGTTCCTTGTCCAAGAGAGTTTACCGCTAAAACTTTGTAATAATAATATGTTCCGGCTTTTGCTGTATCATTGTTATCTATATATGATAGGTCAGAAATCGGCGAATCAAAAACCTTTCGCCAACCGCTGTCTGTTTTTACGGAACGATATAGAATGTAGCCGTCAGGGTCATCGTTATTTGGTTTTTCCCACATGATTTTTACCGGATAAACACCGGAACCATTTGCACTTGCACCGTTTATGTAAAAGTTTTTAGAAACATTTATTGTTTGCGGTGCAAAAGGAGCAGGAGTTGTAGCATTACTAAATATGCTTTCTATGCCTTTTGAGTTTTGTGTTTTAATTTTGTAAAATTTTGTTGGCACATTAATATTTACAGTGTAAAAACCATCTTCATCAGTTTGTATATCTGAGGCAGCAAAAGATTGTAACAAAGTTGAAAAGTCTCCGTCATTTGATGCATCGCCATAAATATTATATGTATAATTTTGTTTTTCTGTATCCGTGCCGATAGCAGCATTAAAGCGTAAAAAATTTTCACCTATAAGAGTTTTAGACGATTCTATTTTTGTCGGAGCACTTAAAATATAACCTTCAGCAATTGAATCAGAAAGTTGACTTTTTAGCTTTGTGCCTGTTTCAGCATCTAGTGTCCAAGCCTGAACTTTATAGTAATAAAAAATACCGGGTTTGAGAGTAGTTGTATCAGTAAATGATGTGGTCGTTGTTCCCGCAGTTAATAAAGATAAAGATGAATCTTCGCTGGATGTTCTGTAAACACTGTATTTTACTTCACTGTCTGCAACAACTTCAGACCAAGTAATTTTTATGGACGCTAATGTGTCTCCGCGTCCTTCGCCTGAGACAACTTCTACGGATGAAACTTTTGAAGGGGCACCTGCAACTAAAGCATAACCAAGAGCTAAATTGCTTTGTACACTTTGAATAAAATTTGAATTTTCGGCAATTATTGCATAATAAAAATCTACACCTTGTTCTTTTTCAGTAATGTAATTTGTAAAATAATTCATATTTGCTGTTACAGAAGCAATTTTTTCTAAACCGGAACCATCTGCATTTGTTGTCCGAAAAATTAAATATTGTGATGCATTGTTTGAGTTTTTCCATGAAACTGTGATACTTTCTGTGGAGTTTCCCAAATCTGCTTGTACATCTGTTGGGGAGGAAAAAAGAGTAGCGGCTTTTGAAACGGTAAAGTCACTAGCCTCGAAATTTGAGCGGGTGTTAACGGCAGAAATTCTATAAAAATAAGCATAAGAATATTCAACACTTGAGTTCGTTGGATTGTGTAAAATAACATCATTGTATGTTGTTCCGTAAACATAATCTTGGAAAGCTAGAAAATCTTCATCATTTGGTGTTTCAAAATTGCCTGAAGCGTTTTTTTCTTTAACAATCGCCTTTTCAATTTCATAATAAATTGCATTCGGTACGGCATTCCAACTTATAAAAATAGTACTCGGAGAAAGACCTTGAGAAACAAATACTTGAGTTGTTGGAGAAAGTTTTGTTGCAACAGTTTCTTTTGTTAGCAAGGTAGATAAATTTCCTAAGTTTTTGCCTGTTTGCATTGGTACTTTATCTTGAAATAAATAAGAACAAGAGTTAAAACAAAAAAGAGTAAAGATTAGCAAAAGAAAATGTATGTTAATTTTCATCTTACCACCATCCATATTCTGAAGATTTAGTCCAATCGGTATTGTCACCTGAGCCGTATAAAGTTGATGAATCACTGTACCATTTTATTGGTAACCATTTTCGTCTATTTACTTCATCACCGGAAATGGAAATTATGTCTGTTTTTACTCCATTTTGTGTAACAGAAATATTGACGGAATTTTTTGAGCCTGTAAAAGTTACGATGCCTGAGTAACATTCAGGTAAATAGTCATAAAATTTAGTAACATTCAAATTTGCAGAATCAAAATCCGATAATGCACTGTTGACTCCGGTTGTTTTTCCACAACGTGTCCATCCGCTTTTATCAATCGTAAAAAACGCGTCAATATAAGTTGATAAATCTTCTTGTCCCGGATATGTTAAATAACGGTTTTGAAAATTAATCATCTCATACCAAATTTTCCAATCTTTGTTTTTTAAGGAGAAAGTGCCCGCTCCGCCGGAAATTGTACCGCTAGGATAAGAAGATTTATTGAAACCTTCCGCAACAGCTAACATTATACATCGTGCAAATTCCGTTTCAGTAATTTTTCTAAAAGCAAAAACATTATCATCATCACTAAAAGAACAAGTTATTATTTGTGAGTCTAACCCTGTTCGCGTTGTTGTTATGGCAACATAATGTTTGTAATCTCTTAAAACATATAAAAGGCCTTTGTTTACATCTGTAGCAGAGGTTTTTTTTGCTGACAGTGAAATTGTATTACCTAATGTAGAAATATCCGTATTTGCAATGTCAGGATTTGAAATTATTACTTGTCCTGTTGTGATATTGATTGATGCAATGTTTTGCCAATTAGGTGAGTTATTTAGGTTTTTCACAGAAATAATATAGTCGGTTTCCGGAGCACGTTTTTTCTTTACAGTATCATATAAATTCCAAGTAATTCTTTCTGAAAAACTTGATTTACCATTTTCAGGCACATTTGTTGCAGTAATATCAATTGCAAAAGTATATCCTTTATTGATAGCTTCGCCAAAACTGTCTGTGTTTTCAGTGTTTTTAAGTTCCGCTAAATATGTTGTTTTTGGAACAAGCGAGTCACTTTGATATTTAATTGCAAAATCAAAAGATTCGGTTCTGTCGATACCTTTAGGTATATAAATAAATTTATCGCCGGAAGCATCTAAAACTACATCGGTTTTGTGCCAATTATTTGTGCCTGAAACGGTTTTCCATAATGTTGGATTTGAAGATGACTTACCCAAATATGGTTTATCCCACGTTATTATAATTTTTCGTGGATCTTCTGCTTTTGATGCATTAACATTGTGGCCATATCCTAATGCGGAGCCAATGTCGGAAACGTCATCAATGTTTGTATAATCAATCAATGATGCAACATTATCTTCTTTATTTTTTAACGGAATAATTGTATATCGATACGGAAATCCCCACGCAATTTTATCTTGATTAAAATCATAGCTTGAATCACTATTAATTAATTCTTTGTAATAATCTTGCAATGTAATATTTGAACCCAAGTCTATAGCTTGTGTAGTATTTGAGTTGACATCTTCATTATTAAGTGTGATTTTACAATCCGATGCAGAAACGACATATGAATCTGTGGAAATAGATGTAGAGCAATCAAGAGAAAGGCGAGAGCGTTTTACAGCATATCCTTGAGCTCCTGAAATTTTGTTCCATGAAACAATGATTTTACTTGTATCCGTTGCTTTGCTTGCACTGGCATTTGTTAAAGCAGGTCCTAAAACATAAACATTGGTTTTGAAACTTTCTGTTACAATTTGTTCGGAATCAACTGTGTTTTCAGCTTTGACACACAAGCGTAAATGTCGACCGGCAACTCTGGCATCATGAAAACCAATTGGATTCAATATTGAAAAGAATATTGAGCCATCGTCATTTAAGACAAATCCGTCAGACTCAATATTTGAAATGTCAGAAACCTCTTTTTCAATGTAACCTAGTGTTCCTGTCAAACTAATATTAGCATTGTTTTCAAAATTTCGAATAGATTTTAGTTCTTCAGGTAAAACATACTCATCATACTCATATTCATAATATATTGAATATTTTTGTGCTTTTTGTACGGGTGCCCAACTAATGTTGATTTTATCATATTCAGGTTCATGCCAAGTTATGTTTGCTTTACCTAAAGTTTGAAATGGTTCGTCTTGTAAATCATCACTTGTTTTTTCAACGGCAAAACCGCGAATTGCAGTTAATTTATATTTTCGTGCATCTCCTGAAACTGCTGAATCTTCAAAACATATGACTGTGCCATTTGTAGCAGTTTCTAAAAATGTGTCAAGTGCAACTTCTATTGCTGCCGTTGAAAATGAATCAACAATCCATTGATCTAATTCTTTTGTTGCTTTTACATATTCTAATTTATATTCACAAGTGTTATCATATTTCCATTTAATTAAAAACTTATCTTTATAGCCGTCAATAATTGAAAAGTCATCAATTGAATGAATTTGTGTACTGTCGGTAATAAATACTCTTTTTGATGCATCAATACTTTCAATAACAGAATTATTATCATGGGCATCTACAATTTTTAACGTATAATTATAATAGCCACGGTCTTTCGGTTCCGAAGGACTAGCACCTGTTAATTCAAAAATTCGTATAAAATTGTTTAGCTCGGAAATTGAGTTAAATTTACGGTTTTGTGCTTCATGAACAGTTGAACCGTCACTTTCTAAATCTGTTTTTATTTCTTGCAAAATAAAATTATAATTATCTTCCATATTGAAGGTTTCCCAAACTAATTTAAAACCGACTGAATTTTTAATAATGGCAGTCTCATCTTCATTTTTCACAGGATTTGTGTTAGTTACATTGAAAGATGGAATTGTCAAAGGCCAACCGATAGTTTGGGCAATTGAAAAATCACTGGAAATGATGCGATTTGTATCGGCAAAAGATTGCACTTTGTAAATATAACGTAAACCTCGTTTTATTGAATTATCGATAAATGAAAATTCCTCTCCTGGAATATATTCTGCAGGGCGTAAATTTGAGGCAATTTCAATAAAATTTTCTGAATTTTCATTTTCATTATAGATTTGACGATAAACCTTGAAATAAATTTTTTCGCTTTTGTATACACCGTTACCTAAGGCAACATCGACAAAGTTAGGTAAAATAAAGGAAAGCTCAACTTTATCCGGAAAATTTCCTTTTGAAGCGATAAGGTTTTGTGGGGCATCCGGTCTTAATCGGCGAGCTGTTTCTGCGTCCACTATTTCTGAAATCTCAACTTGATTGTGGTCATTTACATTAAATGCTTCTACAGTGAAAAAATATTTTGTACTTGGATTTAAATTAGTAAAAGTAACAAAAGTGTCGGAAGTTTCAGCACCATTTAGAGTTTTTTCTGCAACAACGGAACCTTTTTCATCTGAGCATTGAATTATATAGCGTACATTTTTTTCATAGGTTTCGCTATTTACATTATTCATCCACCAATAAATTCGAATTGTAGAATCTCCTGAGGCTTTGTCTTTTTCAATTAAACTGATTACAGGTTGTGCAAGACTAGTGCCACAAACCGTTGTACTAAAATCTGATGTTGTTCCGTCGGATTTAGCAGCACGTACTTTATAATAAGTCGTTGTTCCGGCAGCACAAAAAAAATCTTTGTTTGTTATGTCTTTGTTTGTTTCTGCTACCTGTTTAAAAGTTTCAAAAGGATTTGTCGCTGAAAAAATATCATATCGTATCGCTTTAGGAATTCCTGACCACGAAAGTGTAATTTTTCCTTTTACACCTTGACTGGCCATAATATTTTGAGGGGCACCCCAAAGAATGTTTTCAGATGTTGTGTTGCTTGCCGGTAAAGATGAACCGAAGTTTGGTGATGGCAAAAGTTGATTATCACATGAAACTAAAAAACAAAAAAATAAAATAAAAAAAATAAATTTGAATAAAGTTTTCATCACAAATTCCTGTAATATAACAATGAATATTATACACTAAAATATATTAATATACAAATATAATAAAGTAAATATAAATAAATATAATAAAATTAATAATGTAAAAACTTATACTGTAATTAAACTGTAATTAATTAGAAAAAAATTGACATTTTGTTTATTATTAATTATACTTATATTACGAAAGCTTGGGGGTGCACCGGTTTCGACGGGTGTGGTCGTGGGCTTGAACTGCAGGTGAGGTCGCCGGTCCTCTAAACCGACAAAATTTATAACTGCCAACAATTCAAGCAGTTACGCAATGGCAGCATAGTTTGCTTTGCGCGGAAACTTCATTGTGCCGCTCTGAACGGTGAATGTTTCTGTCGATAATCGGGGCTTGCTGTGAAGGTTGTCTGATTTCTTTACGGGACTTTTATCAGAATAAGGGAATGACGCTTTCGGTGCTGACACCATTCCCCGACAAATATCTCGCACCGATAAACCTGTAGACGTTCCTGTCTCCTACATTCGGACGGGGGTTCAATTCCCCCCATCTCCAAACCATTTTTCCCTATTCGGTTCATGCTAAAGATGTGATAAAATGATTAATGTAATTCGTGCTGACATTTTAGGATATTGCATGGGAGTTCGCCGTGCTGTTGAAATGGCTGAAAACTGCCTTGAAAATAATGTAAAAACACAAGGAAGTGTTTTTTCTTTTGGACCATTGATTCATAATAAAACCGCTTTAAAAACATTAGCATTAAAAGGACTGTCTGTATTAGATTCTGAAAATATTGATTCTCTTAAACATAATGATACTGTGATTATTAGAGCACATGGTATTCCTCCAAAAATTAGGCACAAAATTGAGACTACCGGAGCGAAAATTGTTGATGCAACTTGTCCCAGAGTACTTTCAAGTCAAAAACGTGCTTCTAATTTTGCAAAAAAAGGGTTCACTATAATTTTAGCAGGTGATAAAAATCATGGTGAAGTTGCAGGCATTGCCGGTTGTGCTGAAAGTTTTGGTGCAAAGTGTATTGTTGTAGAAAATGTTATGGATGCAAAAAAAATACCACAGTGTAATGATAAAGCAATTTTGCTCAGTCAAACAACAATTTCGCACAAAGAATATGATGATATTGCAAGAATTTTACAAAAACGAATGGAACATTTCCAAGTTTTTGATACAATTTGTCCGGCAACTAGCGAAAGACAAAAATCTTTGGAAAAATTAGCAAAAAAAGTTGAAGGTATTATTGTTATTGGCGGAAAAAATTCTGCAAATACTCAACGTCTTTTTCTAGCTTCTCAAAAATATTGTGATGATAATGCATATGAATGTAAAATTTCTTGTCATATTGAAACTCCTGATGAAATTCCTGAAAATTTTTTTCAATTAAAATCAATAGGTATTACTGCGGGTGCTTCAACTCCTGACAATATAATAGATGAAGTTGAAGAGATTTTAATAGGAAAATCTTGCTAATATTTTAAGAATAACATTTGTTTTTATGAGTAGAATAATATTTTTATATATTTATAATCATTTATCATAGCATAAATTTGTTATTAAAAAAATTAAATTGACAAATAAAAAATGTTTATGAAATTATTTTAAAAAAATTGTTAATATATTGTTATTGATTACAAAATTAAAATATATATAACAAAATAATGCGACAGTTTTATCCAATTAATTATCTGTAAATTTTCTAACAATATTGTTACAATTACCATAGGTATTAGAATTACAGGAGGTGTAATTATGATAAAAGGTAAAGGGAAAATCTTCTGGCTTGTTGCTGCTTGTCTGATAGCCATTAGCTTTCTCGCTGTCGGATGTGGCAAAGAAGCCGAACTCGACGTTTTAGGTACAGGTGAACGTGGTATTGTTAGCCAAGGTTCAGTTAGTTTAAAAGTATACGGTGCTTGGTATGAGTCCGTATATGCTGAGTGGTCAGGTTCCAGCCAATCTGTCTACTATGGAACAAGTAGTAATCCAACAACACCGGTTGATTCTAACTTGATTCGTGCAGTTTCCGGTGGTTATCGTGTTGATATTCCCGGATTAAATGGAAATACAACATATTATGTTAAAGTAGGAACTACTGTTTTCAATGCAAAAACATTGGCACACGTACGTGAAGGTTATGCTTTTGTTAACGGAACAACAACCGGAGGTTACAAAAACGGAGCCGGTGGTGCGAAAATTCTTTATGTGAATAACTCAAATAAAGATTCTATCAAGTGTGATGTTACAAAAGGTTCAACAACTTCTTCTTATACCGGCTTGGGCAACATAATGAAAGCTCGTGAAAGTGCAAAAGATGAAACTCCTCTTATTGTGCGTTTTAGCGGTTCAATTTCTGCTCCAAGCGGTGTAGATTCAAACAAATTGTTGAATATTAAAGCAACTAAGAACGTTACTTTTGAAGGTCTTGGTTCAGATACAATGTTCAACGGTTGGGGGCTAAACGTTCGTGCATCTTCGAATATTGAAATTTCAAACATCGGTTTCAAAGACTTCGTTGATGACTCTGTTTCAATTCAAGTAGACAATGATCACATTTGGGTTCATAACTGTGATTTCTTTATCGGTGCTAACGGTGGTGGCGATAAAGCAAAGGGTGATGGTTCATGTGATATTAAAGATAATTCAACTTATATTACAATTTCTTTTAACCATTTCCACAATACAGGAAAATCTTCCCTTTGCGGTATGAAGAGTGAGACAGCCGGAAAAGGCTTCGTTACATATCATCACAACTGGTTTGATGTTTCCGGTTCACGACATCCACGTGTTAGAACAATTACGGTTCACGTTTATAATAACTACTTTGACCACTGTTATTCAGCTGGTATAGCTGCAACAATGGGTTCATCGGTTTTTGTTGAAAATAACTATTTCGAAGATGTTACTATGCCAATCATTACAGCAAGTCAAGGTCACTCAATTAAAGATCGAGATTCGGATTTCTGTTCAGGTGAAGATGGCGGTGTAATTAAAGCTTACGGTAATACTTTTGGAACATGTGGCGGTTCAATCACATACCTCGATGGAAGTTTGAAAACTGTAACTAAAAAATGTGTAGGTTGTACTGCATATAAAGGAGGAACAAGTGTTAGTTCTTCAGTGTCTGCAGAAGATTGGCCGGATTTTTATGCTGCAACTTCACGTAATGCACAAGTTCCATCAACATTTAAGGCATACAAAGGCGGAAGTACATATAACAACTTTGATACAAAGAATTTTTATAGCTACAATGTTCAATCTGCTTCAGATGCACGCACAACAGTTACGGCTTTAGCCGGACGTTGCGGTACAGGTTCTTCAGCCGGTAGTGTTATTGATCAAGATAATGGCTCTGAAAATACAACACCTACTCCAACTCCTGAACCAACACCTACACCGGAACCAACTCCAACTCCTTCCGGTGCAACAGTTTATTCACTTTCTGCAAGTAGTTTGTCAACTGCAACACTTACATCAAACAAAACATACGATGCATTTACAGTTCTTGCTACAAGTGCAAAACCTGTGAAAATTGTTTCAGCTAGTGCTTCATATAGTGGTACTTCTTATACAAAAGCATTTGATCTCGGTGGTGGTGCAAACGGCGTTGATGCTCAATATCGTGCATTCAAATTTGAGGCAAAGAAAGATGCAAAACTCACTGCGATTGTTAATGCTAACTCAGACAGAGTGTTGACTCTTTCTAACGGTTCTGCAGTTATTACTACAAAGACAATTAAAGATACAACAGCATTTACATATACAATTCCTGCAGATGGAACATATTATTTGTACTCAAAATCAAGTGCTATTCGTGTATTCTATATTTCACTTGAAACGGTTGCCGTAAATGTTCCTCCAACAGTTTCTGTCAGTGTTGCTTCTACAGGTACTGTAGGTGTTGGTGTAACAATTAGTGCAAGTGCTTCAGATTCAGATGGTTCAATTGCAAGCGTTAGTTTCTATGTTAACGGTTCAAGAAAATCAACAGATACATCAAGTCCTTATGCTATGACATGGACACCGGATGCTGCCGGTACATACTCAATTTATGCTATAGCAACAGATAATAATGGTGCTACGGCTACATCTTCATCAAAAAATATTACAATTACTGCTCCTGTTGTTGCAAATAAAGCTCCAACTGTATATCTTACAGAACCGTCAAATGGTACTGTGAAAACAGTTGGCGACAGTGTTGTTATTCGTGCAAATGCTTCAGATTCTGACGGTTCAATTAACAATGTTAAGTTTTATGTTAACGGTTCAAGAAAATCAACAGATACATCAAGTCCTTATGCAATGACATGGATTCCTGCAGATCCGGGAACATACACAATTTATGCTTTAGCAGAAGATGATAAGGGTGCAACAACAGCTTCATCTTCCGTTCAAATTACTGTAAATGCAGCTTCAAGTGGCGGTTCAACTCCTCCTTCTTCTTCAGCTTCATCTGTAAACTTTAACAGCCAAAGTACTGCAACACTTTCTTCAAACAAAACAATTGGAGATTTTACAATTATTGCAACAAGTGCAAAAACTGTGAAAATTGTTGCTAATACAGCTTCTGTAAATGGTGTTTCTTATACTAAAGCATTGGACTTAGGCGGTGGTTTTAGCGGTGTGTTGCCAACATATAGAGCAGTTAAATTTAATGTTGGTCAAGGTGCTAATGTTACAGTTGTTGCTAGTGCAAATGCTACACGTACATTAGTTCTGTCAAACGGAACAAAACAAATCGGTACAAAATCCGTTTCAGCAACTGCAACAGCATTTGTATTCAATAATTGTGCTGAAGGAACATACTACGTTTATTCAGCAAGTAGTGCAATTCGTATTTATTCAATTGAAGTTTCCGGTTCATCAAGTTCCGGTGGTGGTTCAACATCTCCTGACCCAACTCCTGATCCAGGAACAGGCGGTTCATCAGGTTCAGGTTCTGTTAGTTTCAGTCAAAGCGGTAAAACACAAAGCGGTGTTGGAACACGTTCAGCAATTCATGGTGTGAAAATTAATACAAGTAATGTTGGTTCATCAATTAGAGTTTCTACTGCATCACAATTTGTTGACGCTCTTAAATCTGTTCAAGCCGGTGGTGTTATCATCATGCAAGCAGGTACATACAAATTCAGTGAGCAAGTTAATATTTCATACGGTAATAATGGTTCTGCAAATGCATACAAATACATTGTTCCTGAAAACGGCGGAAGTGTAACATTGGACTTCTCAGGACAATCATATAATTCTTCAGATACTTCAAAGAATGCTCGTGGTCTTCAATTGGAAGGTAATTACTGGCATATTTATGGTATTAGATTCTATGGTGCTGCAGATAATGGTCTTTATGTAGCCGGTAATAACAATATCATTGAGTATTGTGTATTTGAAGCTAACCGTGACACAGGTTGTCAAATTAGTCGTCGTGCTTCTTCATTGAGTTCAATCAATGATTGGCCTTCATATAATACTATTATTAACTGTACATCTTTTAACAATAATGATCCTGCAACAGGTGAAAATGCTGACGGCTTTGCAGCAAAACTTACGTGCGGACCGGGCAATGTTTTTGACGGATGTATAGCTTATAACAACGTTGACGATGGTTGGGACTTGTATGCAAAAACTGCTACCGGACCAATAGGTGTTGTAACAATTAGAAACTGTATTGCATTACGCAACGGTCAAACATCAAGCGGTGCTTGCACAGCAAATAGTGACGGAAACGGATTTAAACTTGGTGGTGCAGGCGTTGGTTCAGCTCACGTTATTAGAAACTCCATAGCTTTCTCAAATAAAAAGCATGGTATTACTGATAATAACAATCCTAAACTTGCTGAAGTTTCATATTGTACATCATATAATAATGGAACGGGCGACAGTAACGGTGCAAACTTCCAATTGAATCGTGCCGGAACAAGTTTGAAAATTGCAAATATTATTGGTTACAAACCTACAGGAACAACATCTGATAGCATGATTGGTAAAATTTCCAACTCTATTTATTACAATACAAAAAAATACTATCATGTGTCTTCTGAAACATCGATTAATAAAGATAAACCTGGAACAGTAATCAGTACTCCGGCGGCAAGTATATTCAAGAGTACAAGTATTCCGTCAATAGGATATAATTTCCATGCAAACTGGAGAAACAGTGATGGTACAATTAATACTCAAGGTGTTTTAGCTAGAGGTACAAATTCTTATGGAACAATGGGAGCTGCTTTTGGTTCACAAGCTGCAACAGTTTTAGCAACATATATTAAATAATATAGGCAGTCTACATTAAATTAATTATGCCCCGGTATATTTTTGCCGGGGCATTTTATATTATAGAAAATATGAACTTTTTACTATTTTGTTATTATTAAAAATAAATTTAATTGCTGATTTTTGTACCGATAAAGATTTTATCGTCTAAAATGTCACGGATGTTTTCAATGTTTTTGCCACCTGCACAAATTACTGTGATGTCGAATTCACTTGCTTTACGACTAGCAATAGGATCAAATGGAGTATTTTTACCCGGAACCCATTCCTCTCCAACAATTTTCATAAAATCTTTCCATGAGATTGTATCTAAAGGTTTTGCATTAGGATTTTTTCGTGGATCATCCGTATAAACTTTTTCAATATTTGAAAGATTAATAACAGTTTTTGCACCGAATTTATGAGCAAGCAAAACAGCATCTGTATCGGTTGAAAAACCCGGTTTCCAACCTGCAGCAACCAAAATGCGTCCGTTAAAGTTTTCAACTGCTGTTGGATCATAGACAACATCATCTTTGCATAAAGAACCAAAAATAGCTTTTAAAAGCTGTGCATTTAAACGAGTTGCAGTAATACCGATCCAGTCTGCTTCATTGTTGTTATATGCAGAATCGCCACAAATAGTTTTATAGGCATTTTGGTATATGCGTGCAGGAGCACCACCTCCGATAACTAAAATTAATCGGCGTTTTTCATCAACATTAAGCCATTCTTTTACTGTGTTTAGAAAGTTATTTAAAAACTCGGTGTCTGGTTTATCCGGAACAACAATTGAACCACCAAGAGAGATAACTTTTGTCATATTTTTTCCTCCTAAAATGTTTAGTAAATACCTAAAACTTGAATATTACTCCAAAAAGAACTGTACTTTTGTATTTCCGGTGAAGATTCTTCCCAAATTGATTGCATAGCAAATGTTTTTGGAATATAAACAGTTTTACTATTGCTTGTTGCAGGTTTTATATTATTCCAACCACGTGAAAAAATTACGTGTTGTGAATCTAAATTTCCAAAGTAGAAATCTGCGTTTTTTGTAATATGTCTAAAAGCCTCATGTTTTTTTCCTGCACCTAATGCAACATCTACAGGCATCCAACCAAAATTTTCCAAATAAATTTCAAGCCACCAATGATTTTGATTTGTTAATCCTGCATCAATTAAAATGCCACTGAGAGGAATTGCAGGAATTCCACAGGAGCGAGCCATAGCACAAAAAAGAATTGTAAAATCATAAGCGTCTCCAACTTTTTTTTCAAGCAATTCGGAAATATCTTCTGACTTTCTTGTATTTTGTAAAACGGTAAACTCGGAAATCATATAATTGTAAAGTTTTTGTGCTATGTAATAAGGATTAGTTTCTTTTGCGATAATTTGTTTTGCTAATTTTATAATTGCCTCATCGTTTGATGGAATAATTTGATTGGCTACTAAATACGAAGCATAAATTTGTTTTGATTTTTCAGATAATTGATCAATTTTTTGTGGTTTGATATTTGTATTGACTGCACATGTTTGAACAACAAAGTTATGTGCAATAGATATTTTTTTTTGCATATTTTTTTTCACTAAAAATTGATGAACAATCGTACCTGCATAATCGGGAATTACAGGTTCAGGCACGGATAAAGTAACTTCGACATTTCTTTGTGTTGTTGTAATTTGAGGTTTAGGAACACGAATTGAAATAGAGCTTTCCGATTGGGCAATAATATCTGAAATATCTGCTTGCAAAGCTAAAAGATAAATTCTTTTGTCTGAAAATTGCTTTGTTCCGCTTGAAATATCAATATTAAAATTTTGTTTATTGCTTTCACCTTTTTCTGTTAAAATATATATTTTTCCTGATGTAGCACCGTCAGGAACTCGAACACGAATTTCTTGATCACTCCAAAAATCATAATCATAGTTAGCGTCGTTACAAGAAATATAATTATCAGTGTCACTTTCTTGAATAGGAGAGGGGAAAATTACTTGAGAAGAACCACGAGTTAGTCCAAAGTTTTTTCCATTCAATGTAATAATTTGACCAACTTTAGCACTTAATTCCTTAATACTTAAAATGACAGGAGTTGTAGTTTGAGAATCATGTTTTACTTGGACAGGAATGTCAATTTTATTAGCAAAAATTTTTGCATCCGATTTTCCGCCTTTTGTTATAACATATACTAAACCATCTTCAACATTTTGAGGTATTTGAATTTTTATAACTTCATCATTCCATGATATGTAAGATGAGGCAGTGAGACGAGAGCCTGAAAATTCAACATAAGAAGAACCTCTATCATGTCCGAAATTTTCTCCGTGAATTGTGATAATATCTCCGGGCAAAGCTGTTGATGGATTTAATATTTTAATATGAGGTTGTTTTTTTTCAATATTTGTTGAAAGAACAGAAATTAAAAAACTTAATACTATTAAGAATAAAATTAATATTGTTCGTAGAAAAGGATATTTTCTGAAACTATAGCCTATTTTAGAAAAAAAATTCAATTTTTATCGTCCTGTTAATAAAGATGGATTTAATGTAATTGTAATAGAATTTTGTGTTGATGAAAATTCAGGTTTGAAAATGTCTAAGTTTTGTAGTTTAGAATCATTTATATTGATATTTTCAACATTGATTAATTTTGAAATAGGAGCAAAATCTTCGTTGGAAACAGCTCTTATGCTAACAAACTTTGGCGGACGATTTTTTACATATTGAAATTGTTCGCTAGAATTTTCATCTGAATTGTCAAAAAAAGAAGCTAAGGTTGCACTTTGTAAATCTGAAACAACACTGCGGTTTTTTAATAGTGATGCTTGATTAATTGACGAATTTGATTGAATAGTGGCAATCGAATTAATGTTTTGTTGCACAAGATTCTTTTTTGCAGTAAATAAACGCAAAGGTAAAATTAATGCAAATACTGCCGCTGCAGCAATAGCAGGTGCAAAAAGACGTATATTTGTATAATTAAAAGATGTTTTAGATTTTGCTTTTTTTGTTACGTTGGCAAAACGCATTTTTATTTGTAATCTTTCAAAACTTGCATCAACATAACTTTTAGATAATGTTAGTGAATTATTATCTTTTTGTAAATAATCATGAGTCATTTGGATTTTTTTTAAAAGTGAGTTACATTTATCACAAGAACTAATATGTTTTTCAAAATCATCTTTGAAAACTTTTGGGAGTTCTCCGTCAATGTATACACTTAATAAATCTTTCTCAGGACAAGTAGACATTATCTTCTCCTATTAATTTTACCAATTGTTCTCTTGCACGGAAAATTCTAATTTTCACGTTGCCTTCTGTAATGCCTAAAATTCTTCCAATTTCTTTATAATTTAGTTCACCATATTCACGCAAAACAATAACTTCTTTTAGATTTTCAGGTAATTTATTTAATGCTTCCTGTACAATTTTACACGATTCAGCTTTGAGTAATTCCGTTTCACCGGAATCAACTTTTCGTGTTCCTTCTTTTAAAACCTTTTCGTATGCTTTTTTTTCACGTCCTTTGCGTTTTGCATAATTTAATGATGCATTTTTTACAACGCGAATAAGCCAAAATTTAGCATCATCAATTGACGGAAAAACCAAAGCTTTTTCATGTGCTTTTATGAGAGAATCATGAGCTAAATCTTCTGCAACATCTTCATTTCCAACAATTCTATAAGAAATTTTGAATAGAAGTTGCATTGTAGTTTCATATATTTTGTTAAAGTCTTGCGGTCTATCCGCCTTTACTTCCTCTCTATTGTTAAACAATAATATTCTCCAAAGGTTACATTTTTATCAATAAAATAAAAATTCATAAATTAATTTGTTTTCCAAATCGTGCCTTCAGTCGTATCTACCAAAATAATTCCACGAGATGCCAAGCTGTTTCGAATTTCGTCTGCACGTTCATAATTTTTTGATTTTTTAGCGTCATTTCGTTCGGCAATCAATTTTTGCACCTCAGATTCTAACTCAGGTGCTAATTTTCCTGTAGCGATATTTTTTTCTTCTTCATATAATTTAATTGAATTTTCAATTAAATCCAAACCAATTACAGTATCCATTTTAGAAATAACAGCCAAAGTTTCCATTGCACTCATATTTTTATCTTTTATTGCACCTTGAAGTTCTGAAAGTGCTTTAGGAGTTGCTAAATCATTTTCTAATGATTCAGTAAATGCATTAATCCATTTTAAACCGGTATCATTAATTTGAGTTTGAGAAATTAACGTTGTTGTAGGAATATCTGCGGTTTCTTCAACAACTTGTGCAATACATTTGCTAATACGTTGTATTAATGCTTTGCGTGAATTTTTTGCACTGTCCATAGCGTCCCATGAAAAAGCAACTTGACTTCGATAATGTGCTCCAAGTAAAAAAAATCGATAATCCAAAGGCTCATATCCTTTGTCTATTAGTGATTGTAAAGTTAAAAAGTTTCCGCTGGATTTAGACATTTTGCCACCTGTGCTTTCGGAATCATTTTTATCTTTTGCAATTATTAAAAATTCATTGTGTAGCCAATAATTTACCCATTTTTTTCCTGTAGCTCCTTCACTTTGTGCAATTTCATTAGTGTGATGAATTGGAATGTGGTCAATTCCGCCTGTGTGAATGTCAAATTGCTCACCTAAATATTTCATACTCATTGCAGAGCATTCTATATGCCACCCGGGATAACCAATACCCCAAGGACTGTCCCAAACGAGAGCTTGATTTTCAAATTTTGATTTTGTAAACCAAAGAACAAAGTCA
This sequence comes from Treponema sp., assembly GCA_012520945.1. Lineage (GTDB taxonomy): Bacteria > Spirochaetota > Spirochaetia > Treponematales > Treponemataceae > JAAYNH01. The sequence continues at coordinate 19,194 of JAAYNH010000008.1, forward strand.
TGCGGATTTCGTTTGTTTTTATCTACTACAACAATATCGCGTTTACCGGCACCTGTTTTTAAATCATCTAAATTTAACATTGCTAATTTGCCATAGTTAGGGAAAGTAGTTACATCAAAGTATAAATTGCCACCTGCCATATATGTATGACCGTTTTTTTCCAAACGTTTGATTAACTCAATCATTTCATTAATATGTTCTGTTGCTTTACATACAATGTTCGGACGACGAATATTTAATCGATCAATATCATTAAAAAATGCTTCAGTGTAAAATTGAGCAATTTCTAAAACAGATTGTCCGCGTTCTTTTGCAGTTTTTAACATTTTATCTTCGCCGTCGTCCGAATCACCTGTTAAGTGCCCAATATCAGTAATATTCATTACATATTTAACATCATATCCAAGAAAAGAAAGTGCTCGATTAAGTAAATCTAAAAAAACATAGGCACGTAAATTTCCAATGTGTGCATAATTGTAAACAGTCGGACCACAACCGTAAAAGCTACATTTCCCTTGTTGAATTGGCACAAAAACTTCTATTTTGCGCCCCATTGTATTATATAATTTCAGTGCCATAAAAACCTCTGTTGAAAATCTGTATTATTTCCATTATACTGCTTTATATGAATGCTTGCAATATTGAAGATATATTAAATATTAATAAAATTGATGCAGAATTAGAATCAGATGCAGATTTCAAAGATTTGTGTACTTTTAAGGTTGGCGGAAAGATAAAAGTCTTGGTTTCTCCAAAAGATGTTAAAAGTTTTACAAAGCTAATTAGTGTTTTTAATAAGAAAAAAATTAATTATTTTATATTAGGGGGAGGGTCAAATATAGTACCTCCGGAAAAGGATTTTAAAAAAATTGTACTTTCAACAAAAAAATTAAATAAAATAACTTATGATGGTGAAAAACTAATTTGTGGTTCCGGTGCAAAAATTGATGAAATTATTCAATATTGTAAAGATAATTCATTAACAGGTATGGAAAATTTTTGTGGTTTGCCCGGAACTATCGGTGGAGCTGTATATATGAATGCACGTTGTTATGATAAGTCAATTAGTGATATACTTTTAGAAGTAAAATATGTCCAAAATGATACCGTGCAAATTTATAAAAAAAATAAAGATGATTGGGATTATAAAGTGTCTCCTTTTCAGAAAAATAAAAAATGTATAGTAGAAGTATTTTTTGAAGTAAAAAAAGGTCATAAAAAAGAAATTATAGCAAATTGTGAAAATTTCTTTTTAGATAGATATGAAAAAGGACATTTTAAATTTCCGTCAGCGGGTAGTGTTTTTAAAAATAATCGTAATTATGGTAAGCCGTCCGGTAAAATTATTGATGAAGCTGGTCTTTGCGGTAAAATTATCGGTGGAGCACAAATTGCTCCATGGCATGGAAATTTTATTATTAATACAGGTAAAGCCACTGCCGATGATATAAAAAAATTGGTTAATTATGTAAAAATGCACGTAAAAAAACAAACCGGATTTAAACTTGATTGTGAAATCATTTTTTTATAGTACATATTTGTTTTTTCTATTAACATTTATTTAATAATGGTTAGTTGACAGATTTTCATTTGCGTTTTATAATGATACAATGGGGTTTAGGAAGTGTTACAGTTATCGTTTGTTAATTTTAGAAAAGGCTCTTATATCTTTGTGGAAGGCAAGGCCGGCGGTGATAAATTTTACATCATTCAGAACGGTAAAGTACGTAGCTACAAAGAATTAGAAATTGGTGACGATGTAGCTGTTACATATGGTCCGGGTGATTTTATCGGTGTTATTCCGTGTATGTCAGGACACTCTCAGATTGAAACTGTTGTTGCTTTAACAGATGTTGTTGCAATTGCTGTACGTCGCGATCAATATCCGGCTCTTATTGCAAAAAATACTCCCGTTGCTATGAAAATTATTAGAACTTTTGCCAACAGAATGCGTATATTAAATGAAACGTTGACAAAGGTTACTCTGAAAAACAATATTATTTCGTCCCCTGAACAACTTTTTGTAATTGCTCAATATTATGAGAAAGTAGGTCAACCCAATCTTGCAATTTATGGTTATTATCAATATATAAAAGCTTGTTCGCAGGGCTATGATGTTGAAAAAGCCAAACAACGATTTGTTGCATTAAAACCGCGCACTAATGCTGTTTATTTTGAACCGACTAATGATTTAATGCGTTCTTATCCTAAAAACACAATGATTTTTTCTGAATGTCAGAATGGTCAAGAGATGTTTATTATCCAAGAAGGACAGGTAAAAATATCTAAAGTTGTTGACGGTAATGAGGTAATTTTAGCGGTATTAAAAAAAGGTGATTTTTTTGGTGAAATGGCCTTGCTTGAAAATAAACCGCGTTCTGCCAGTGCTATTGCACATGAAGATTGTAAATTGATGGTTGTAAATCGTCAAAACTTTGAAAAATTAGTTAGTAGCCAACCACAATTAATTGCCAGTTTGACAACAACTTTATCTGAACGTTTGTGGGCAATGTCACGTCAATTAGCTAATACGCAAATTCGCGATCCATTATTTAAACTATTTGATATGTTATCTTTACAATTAGAAAAAGCACGTGTTGTTGTAACTTCAGGTACAGCATATCAGTTTGATATTACTCCTTATGATTTGGCAAATATGTGTGGTATTCCTCAGGAAGAACAAGGCTCACTTTTGGCTACTTTTGTAAAAGATTCCAGAATTAAACTTGTAAATAATAAAATTTTTGTACCTGATTGTTATGAAATAACAAAAATTGGACCTCTTTATAGATAAATTTCATTATTTTACATCTAAATAAATTTTTGATTAATTTTAATTTATAAAATCATTTTAAAAATTCTTTAATTTTGTCGATAGTAAAATATGAAGAGAATTGTATTTTTTATATTTTTATTTAGTAATTATTTTCTTTTTTCGCAGTCTTCAGATTTACCGCATGGATACAGAAATATTAATCTTGGTATGACTTTAGAGTCTGTTAAAAAAGAATTGTTGTCCGATTCTGTTTTTGGCTATAGAGGAGACCGTGATGTTAGTTTGTTGCCGAATGGTTATAAACAGACAATCATTGAAACTTCAAATAACGGTTTTTTGAGTGCTACTTGGTTTTTATTTAATGAAAATAGACTTTATAATATGACAATAAATATCAATCGTGAGCTGATGGACTATCATTCAGTTTTTTTAACATTATGTAATAAATATGGACAGCCTGAATTTTTGAATCCTGAAAAAGCTATATGGCAAAACGAATGGATACAAATGACTTTGGAAAGACCTCTTTCAATTAAATATATGGATATGATTGTTTTTAATAGTTTACAAGAAGAGTCCGGTGTTGACCAAAGTGTGCGTGAAATGCTCAGAGAAGATTTTTTGGACAGTCTATAAGATTAGTTTATCTCCAACTTTAATATTAACTTTTTCAAACCAGTTTTGTGGAACTTCTAATGCATAACGAACGCTTGAAGTGCTTTTAATTGTTGCTAAACTGTATGGCGTCATGTGAAAAATATCTTTTATAATACCATTTGTGTCGATGTAAGCAATGGAAAGAGGTAGTGGTGTATTTTTCATCCAAAAGCTTAAAATTTGATCTTTTTCAAAAATAAAAAGCATACCCGTTCCTTCAGGGATTTTTTTTCTTTCCATAAATCCAAAATTTCGTTCGTCAGGTGTTTTTGCAATTTCTACTTTTATGTAAACTGTTGTGCCATCTGAACGTTCAAGTGTAAAAACTTTTTTTTCAAGTTTACTTTGTGAACAAGAGAATAAAAGCGGTAAAAAACAAAAAGAAAAAATAATTAAAGAATTTTTAAAAATTTTCATATATAGGTTTCCTTAATTTATAAATTTTCTAACGCTTTTTTTGCCAGTTCATCATTTTTGTCAAATGCAAGAACAGTTTCAAAAAAAGTTTTTGCTTTTTTTGTGTCGCCTTTTTTTAAATATAAAATGCCTAAATTACTCATAATTTTTGTATTTTCGGGTTCAATTTTTAGTGCTTCAAAAAGTTTTTGTTCACATTCAGCTAAATTTCCCATTTCTAGCAAACAAATTGCAAGTTCATTATATGTATCGCTATTGTTGCCACCTAAAATAATGGCTTGTTCAAAAGCTTTTGAAGCATCGTGCCACTGTTCAAGTCGACGTAAAGCCCAACCGAGCATAAACCAGGCATTCCATACTTTTGGATTTTTTTTAATAAATGCCTTTATTTCATCAAGGGCTTTTTCTTCATTGTTATTTTGTATTGATTCATAAGCAGATTTAAATAAATCATCTTCTAAATTACGTGATTTTATGTCGTTGATAATTTCTTTAGCACGTTGCCTTTTATAACGAACGTTTTCATCTATATTTTTTTCATCAATACTCTCCGTTAAGATAAGAAAACTCTCAAAATATTCTTTACATAAAGAAAAATTTTTTTGTTTAAGATAAAAAAAGCCTGCATTAAAATATGCATCAGGGAATGGATCTTCAACACAAAGACAAATTTTATAATATTTTTCAGCTTCAGCATCATATGCATCGGCATCTTCATGTAGTCCACTGCGTCTGTAACTTGAAGCTCTTTCATCAAAAAAGAGTGCGGAGTTTAAAATTGTAATCATATTTTCAGGATCTAAACCACGCAAAGAAGCAAAAATTTCTTCAGCAATATCAAAGTCTTCATTCCGTGCTTTTAAGATAGCCGCTTCCATTAGTTCTGTTTGAATTTCCGGTCGTGCACTTTTAAGTAAATATCTATAATAATCAATATGTTGATTGTTAGTATCATATGCTAAAATTGTCAAAATACCTGCTAGAATCATTTCTAATGTTAAAGATGATGTATCAAAATCATCTTTGTGTGCTTGCTCTTTAGTAATTTGAACAGGAAGTGGAATTGTATTGTCTACGGAGAAATCTTTTACCGGTAATTTGAAAGACTCGGGTAAATTAATAAAAACTACTGAATTTAATGCTTCTGATGCCATTGAATCACCTATGATTTTTTTTGATTTATTGATGTCGCTTTTGACAATTGATTTTTACGAACTGTCGTTAGATAATTATTTATTCGAATTTTGAAAGGCATTGGAATTTCTTTTTCATCAAAACTTATGTTTGCCGCAATTAAACCTTTACGACCTTGAATTGCAGAAACAGCAACAACTTTTCCCTTTAATGAAATTGTTTCCGTTGGATCTTGGAAATCCAAACGTAATAGAGTTTCTTTATCTTGAACAAATTGTGGCAAGCCAAGTAAAATAATTTTAGCACCTGAAAATGAAAGGTCACGTACAACACAATGCCTAGGTACATTTTGAATTTCCACAATTGTTTCTTCTTTAACAAGATTTAGTTTTCTTTTTGATTCATCATTTATTATAATGCGTTCTTCTTTGCGTCGAACAGCATTAACATTTGCTTCTAAAAGAGTACCGATTTTTTCAATAAAATCATCAGGTGGTCGTTGTGAAAAACCTAATGTTATAATTGCTAAGTCATTAGAATTCATATATTTTGTAATTTTTGTAACACGAGTTGTAATAAAAAAACTAATAGGTTGGTTATCATCTTGTAAAAAATAAAAACGTAATTGTACAGTTGTAGGATTTCGGGATAATGCTTGAAAAGCGCCACCTTTTGTGCCAATAATGATTTTAGACTGTAAAAATGATGTAGAGTTAATGATACATGGCCATTGAGCACCTTCACTTTTTATATAAATTTGACGAGGGTTGATTTTTAGAGTTTTAATAACTTCTTTTGAGAATATAATTTCTACATCACGATATAAGTCATAATATTTTGAAATTTGCTGGCTAGTGAGAATCCCCATACAATCAATGATAAATAATTATTTGAAAATCGTCAATGCTTTTGTTAGTGCTTTTTATAGAAAAAAAAGACTTCGATATATATTCGAAGTCTTTTACTTAGTATTAATTAATAAGAGCTTTTTGAATCATGTGTTTTACGTGTTTTTTCATTAACTTGCGTTGTATTGTTTTATTCTTGCGGTTTTGGATAGTTGAAGGTTTTTCGTAAAATTCACGCTTTTTAAATTCGCGGATTATGCCTTCTTTTTCAACCATGCGTTTAAAACGTTTGATCGCTTTTTCCAAGTTCTCAGTGTCATCAACATCAATACGAGCCATAAATATATTCACCTCCCTTCGGGTGTACCGTAAGAATCACCTCATATTATTACATATTGTAAAAAAACAATCAATAGGTAATTATGGAAAGATATTAAAAAATTGTTTTAAAAAATTATTACATATAAATTATAAAACAATAATGTTATTTTAATAAAATTATGTATATTTTGTTAAAATATTTATAAAATAATATCATAAAAAACAATAAAGTACAAATGATAGACTGAAAATTATTTAAATATAAACTATAATAAATTGTAATAAATTGGCAAAGTCTGTTTTTTTTTGCTATTTGTTACAAAAATGTTGTTTAATAATTAGTATTTTCAATTTGGAGGTGTGAAAATGACTAAAAGTTTTGTTGTTAAAACAATTTTGGCGATGTTACTAATTGTAACATTTGTATTTAGCGGTTGTAAATTAATTGAAAATGATGAACTGTACGCTTTTCAAACAGAAGATAGTCGTGCAACAATTACGGGTATTTCATCATTATATTCAAATGATTTAACGCATGGAACATATACTTCAAGTTTTTCAAAAGGTAATTATAAAATTTATGCAACTTCTTCAAAAAAAGTTACTGTTCCGTATTCAAGTGCAAGTCTTGAAGGTAAAAGTTTTACTCAAAGCTTGAATCTTGGTGGTGGCGGTAGTGTTGGTTCATATCGTTGTGTTGAATTTTCAACAGGCGGTAAAGCTACTATTACTGTTTTTGCAAAAGGAGCTAGTGGTCGTTATTTGGCAATTTATAATTCAAGCAAAAGCCAGCTTGATAAGAAAAATACATCATCATCTATTGCAAAATATACTTTTACGGTTTCTTCTTCCGGCACATATACTTTAATGTCTACCGGTTCTGCAATTGAGATTTTCTATATTAAAACAGATGCAAGCGGTACAAGTAGTTCATCATCAAGCTCAAGTTCATCATCAAGTTCAAGTTCATCAAGCGGTTCAACAGCCGGTTCCGGTACAATTTCAATTAATGACAGACCTGTAGGTTTTGCAAGTGTTTCTAAGCCGTCAAATTCAGTTACAGTTTCAAGTCGTTCAGATTTGATTAATTATGCAAAAAAAGGCGGATACATTATTTACGTAAATGGCATGATTGATATGTCAGACGGATATCTTCCTTCAAGTGGCGGTGGCGGAAGTTCAAAATTAGATGCATTAGTTAAATCAAATACATCCGGTAAATATTCTTCATATACAGCTTTCCGTGATGCATATGCAAAAGGTTGTTCAACTTCAACAGATGATAAATCTTCGTCAAGTCCTTCAAGTTCATTAGGTAAATATCTTTGGGCTTGTAATAAAGCATATGGTGATATTATCAAATTGAATGTTGCTTCAAATACGTGGATTATTGGTAAAAGCTCATCATCCGGTATCAAAGGCGGTATGGTTAATATTTCAAGTGTTTCAAATGTTGCTATTCGTAATCTTATTATTCAAGATGGTTATGATCCATTCCCACATCATGAAAAAAATGATGGTTACAATTCACAATGGGATAATCTTCTTATACAAGGTACATCACAAAATATTTGGATTGACCATTGTACATTCAGAGACACAATGGGTGTAATAAATGTTAAAACCGGTGGTTCAACAACTGAAAAATGGCAAACATATGATGGTTTGTGCGATATGAAAGGTTCAATTAAGAATATCGTTATTTCATACTGTAAGTTTATGGACCATGATAAAACAATGTTAATTGGTTCAAGCGACAGTGACGGATCAAATTCAACAAGAACAATTACAGTGCACCATAACTATTTTTATAACTGTGGACAACGTTTACCAATGGTTCGTAACACAAAATTACACTTGTTTGGAAACTACTATGATTCATCAAGTCCGCGTTATGCAAACCAGTATGCTTGTGGCGTTCGTAAAAATGCTTTGATTGTGTCCGAAAAGAATTATTTTGGAAAAGGTATCAAATATAGTTTCAAAGATAGCTATGGAAAGCTTTATTCAAGCGGTGATGTTGATAATTCCAGTGGTGGATGCAAAACTTCTAAGAGTTCATCAAAACCGTTTAGCGTTTCATATAGTTATTCTGCAAACTATAATAATGCTAAGTCATATGCAGGAACTGGTACTTTGAAGTAGTGATTTAATTTTCGCATATTAAATAAAAAAAGCTCGTGAGTAAAAACTTGCGAGCTTTTCTAGTTTGTGATAGCACAAAAAAAAGCACATGAGTCAAAAAATTGAATTAATGTGCTTATAATGATTGTAGGAAAAAAATTATTTTTTTACTTTATTAACCATGTCTTTAAGGGCTTTTCCGGCTTTAAATTTAGGTGATTTTGAAGCTTTAATTTTAATTTCTTCACCTGTTAAAGGATTGCGACCCATACGTGCGGAGCGTGATGAAATATCAAATGTTCCAAATCCAATGAGTTGAACACTTTCTCCCTTTGTAAGTGTCTTTGAAACAACATTTATAAAGGCTTTTAAGGTAGCTTCCGTATCTTTTTTTGTTAAGCCGGTTTCTTTTGCCATTGCATCAATAAGTTCTGATTTGTTCATTTTAAGAATAATCCCCTTTAATTTAATTCATTTGTAACATTAGTATAACATATAATCATTCTCATTACTAGTTTTTTTTTGTGATTTTATACATTCTATAGCAATTTTTTTTATTTTTCGTTATACTGTTTTAAAATTATTAATCAGAATAATTATTTTTAGGAGTAAAAGATGGTATACACTTCAGAAGTGGAACATATGTGTCCATTGGCTAAAGCTACTTATCATGGTCCAGCCCCGATTCCTTCGGAAGGAAAATGGGTTAAAGTTAAAGAAATCAAAGATGTTTCAGGTTTTACACACGGTGTAGGTTGGTGTGCTCCACAACAAGGTGCCTGTAAACTTACATTAAATGTAAAAGATGGCATCATTGAAGAAGCACTTGTTGAAACACTTGGTTGTTCCGGTATGACCCATTCAGCTGCAATGGCAAGTGAAATTCTTATTGGAAAGACTTTGCTTGAAGCATTAAATACAGATCTTGTTTGTGATGCTATTAATACTGCAATGCGTGAGCTTTTTTTACAAATTGTTTATGGACGTACGCAATCCGCTTTTTCAGAAGGTGGTCTTTCAATAGGAGCTTCATTGGAGGACTTAGGAAAGGGACTTCGCAGTCAAGTAGGAACAATATTTGCTACAAAAGCAAAAGGTCCTCGTTATTTGGAAATGGCTGAAGGATATGTTGAAAAAGTTGCAGTTGATGCAGATGGTGCAATTATTGGATATAAATTTATTCATTTTGGAAGAATGATGGATTTTATTAAAAAGGGTGATGATCCTGCAACTGCAATGGATAAATCTCGTGGTTCTTACGGTCGTACAACTGAAGAAGACGGCGCTGTAAAATTAATTGACCCACGTCATGAATAATACGGAGGAAAACGAAAATGGCAGAAATTAAATTTGAAAGCTACGAACGCCGTATTGATAAAGTTCTTGCAGCACTTAAAGAAAACGGCATTTCATCAATTAAAGAAGCAAAAGAAATCTGTGATAAAGCAGGTATCGATCCATATAAAATTGTTGAGGAAACACAACCAATTTGTTTTGAAAATGCAAAATGGGCATACGTTTGTGGAGCTGCAATTGCAATTAAAAAGGGTTGTACAAATGCTGCAGATGCAGCTGAAGCAATCGGAATTGGATTACAATCATTTTGTATACCCGGCTCTGTAGCCGATGATCGTAAAGTTGGTATTGGACATGGAAAATTGGCTGCACGTCTTTTGCGTGAAGAAACAAAATGTTTTGCTTTTTTAGCCGGACATGAATCATTTGCTGCAGCTGAAGGTGCTATAAAAATTGCACAAAAAGCCGATCAAGTACGTAAAGAACCATTGCGTTGCATTTTAAACGGACTTGGAAAAGATGCTGCACAAATTATTAGTCGCATTAACGGCTTTACATATGTTCAAACTGAATTTGATTATTTTACAGGTGAGCTTAAAATTATTAAAGAAATTCCTTATTCAAAAGGTGATCGTGCAAAAGTAAAATGTTATGGTTCGGATGATGTTCGCGAAGGTGTTGCAGTAATGTGGCATGAAGGAGTTGACGTTTCAATCACAGGGAACTCTACAAATCCAACACGTTTTCAACATCCTGTTGCAGGAACATATAAAAAAGAATGTGTAGAAAAAGGAAAAAAATATTTTTCTGTAGCTTCCGGAGGTGGAACAGGACGTACATTGCACCCGGATAATATGGCTGCCGGTCCTGCTTCTTACGGTATGACCGACACAATGGGACGTATGCATTCAGATGCACAATTTGCAGGTTCTTCATCAGTACCGGCTCACGTTGAGATGATGGGTTTTTTGGGAATCGGTAACAATCCAATGGTTGGTGCAACTGTTGCTGTGGCTGTAGATGTTTCAAAAGCCCTATCAAAATAATATTTTTACACATTAGTGTTGATCATATTATAGAAGGATTTGAATTAATTGTAAAAAAAGTCGGTTTCTTTTTTTAGAAATCGGCTTTTTTTTAGTCAATATCATGAACAATTGTTGTAGGTGGCTCTTCTAAAAGTTCAGGATTTTTTAGATATTTGCGTATTTCATGTAAAGCCGCCGCATAATAATGTCCATCACAAATTCTTTCATCCATAGTAATATTTAATTCAAGATAACGAATTTTATGAACGGAACCATCATTTAATATTTCATTTTGTCGACGTATTGCACTAAATGAAATAAACATCGGAACATTTCCAAAGTCATATAAGTGATGGTAAATTGGTGGAATGCCCAAAGATGCCATAGATGTAATAACTAGAGAACCGTGAAAAGGACTGACATTTAGTAAAAATTTTGGTAGCCATCCATGATAATCAAGCCATATTAAAAATTTTATAATAGCTTTAAGCATAAATCTGGGAATAAAACCTAAAAATTTTGCTACAAAATCAAAGGCGTTATTTTCTTCTGTATTTGAATCTTTAAATTCATCAATTTTTTCGTTAAATTGAGTATAAACATCGTGCAACGTTGCATTTTGATTAAAAATAAATTTCATCATTGTTTCAGGTGCATCTATTTTAAGTTCTTTTTTTACTGCCATAATAATTTCAATGTTATGACGAGCAAAAATTCTAAGTCCACTTAAAAAACGATTAATTCCCGGTTTTTGTGATACTGCACGAATGTATGCTGCGATTAAAATATGCATTGCACTTAGTCCATGCATTCCATCAGCTCTTTTTTTGTGAATATATTTGTCAATTTTATTCATAGGAATGGAATCTTTAAAATAGTTTGATGCACCTATTCTTGTTGGCATTATAAATGGTCCTACAATGGAGATAGGGTCAATTGTTCGAAGTCTGCGTCCGTCGCTACGGTCACCAAAACGCTTTTTGTGTTTTATAGTGCTGTTCATTTATATATTATATATTGAGAATACTGAAAATGTCAATTTTTTTATAAAAACTTATGTCATTGTATTTTTTTATCAATGCATATATAATATGCTTCATGAATAAGAAAAAAAATGCTTTAGATGGTGGAAATCATGCTGCTTTATGGCATGGAAGATTTACAGAAGGACCGGATGCTGAAGCTATAGCTTTTGAAACTTCTATTTATGTTGATTCAAGAATGGCATTTGATGATATTGCCGGTAGTATAGCACATGCAAAAATGCTTGGTGAAATGAAAATCATATCCCGTGATGAAGCTGAACAAATTGTTAATGAGCTGGAAAATATTAGACATGATTTAAAAAATGGAAGTCTTCAAATAAATGAAAGTGCAGAAGATATTCATTCTTTTATAGAAGGTGTACTAACGGACAGAATTGGTGAAGCAGGAAAAAAATTACATACAGGACGTAGTAGAAATGATCAAATTGCATTGGATGAACGATTGTGGTTGCGTCGTGCAATTCCGGATTTACAAAAACGCATTCATACATTAATTAAAACATTAACTGAAATTGCTGAAAATCATACTGAAAGTTTGCTTAGCGGTTATACTCATTTACAAAGGGCACAACCTGTAACATTAGCTCATCATTTGTGTGCATGGTGCTGGATGCTAGTTCGCGACTATGAACGTTTTAGTGATGCATTGAAACGTATCGATTTATCTCCGTTAGGAAGTGGTGCGTTGGCAGGAAGTACGTTACCGCTAAATCGTGAAATGGTTGCTTCATTTTTAAGTTTTTCCGGTGTAACACAAAATTCTTTAGATAGTGTTTCTGATAGAGATTATTTCCTTGAGATGAGTTCTGCATTGGCAATTTTACAAACTCATTTATCACGTTTTTGTGAAGAAATTGTTTTGTGGAGTACAGAAGAATTTAAATTTATAGATTTGTCGGAAAAATGGTCTACAGGTTCAAGTATTATGCCACAAAAGAAAAATCCTGATTTTGCAGAATTAATTCGTGGGCGTACAGGAAAAGTTTATGGTAACATGGTCGCACTTTTTACTATGATAAAAGCTTTGCCACTTTCATATAATCGTGATTTACAAGAAGACAAGTCTTCATTTTTTGATGCATATGATACTGTCTATTCTTGTCTTGGTATTTTTATCCATATGATCGGTAGTACGAAGTGGAATGTTGATAAAATGGCTGCATCTTGTTTTGGTGGATATGCTAATGCAACTGACTTGGCTGATTATGTTGTAAGAAAAGGAATGCCATTTAGAACTGCACATGGAGTAGCAGCTCGATTAGTGCGTAAAGCTATTGAAAAAAAATGTAACTTGGAAGATTTATCTTTAGAAGAAATGAAAAGTGAAAGTGATTTAATTGAAGAAGATATTTTTGACATGATTAGTCCGCGAGCTTGCATGGAAGGAAGAAAAACTACAGGTGGTCCAAGCCCGAATTGTGTTAAAGAACAAATTAAACAATTGAAAAACTTTGTGAAAAAATAAATTATAAAGAATTTTATGAAAAAAATATTTTTTTTATTTTCCATAATTTTATTTATCCTAATAGTTTTGTGTTTTATTTATATTGTTAGGATTTTGCCTCAACACTTGCTACCTTTTAGTTCAGGATTAATTTTTCTTTTTGTTGCATTTTACTTTTCCGGCATTTTTTTTGTAACATATGTTTCAGACAAAGATAATAAATTTATTAGAAAAGAAAATTTTGATGACTTGGAATTAATTTTACTTAGTTTAAATTTCGAAAAAGACATATGCATTGAAACGGCAAAATGGATTTTTCAATATTTAGTTTTAGATTACGTTTGTTTTTCCGGAGTGGCAATTTATTTTTCCGGTAAAAAACAATTTGAAGATGAAGTTCTTGAGCGGATAAAAAATTATAACAAAAAATTAAACGATAAAGAAATTGTTAGTTTTATAAATAATTCATTTGTAATAGGATTTAAAACTTCACCTGAAGAAAGTGCAAAATTATTTTTTAAAGTTTCGGATTTTTATTCAAATTATCAAATATTACAAATAAAAAAACTTTTTATTCCGATTACTCGAATTTTAACAAAAGCATTTTTTTCAATAAATTCAATAACTGCAAACAAGGAAAAAAATCAATTACATTATGCTTTTTCTAGATATGTTTCACCTGAGGTTGTAAATCAACTCGTTCATGATCCAAATATGTTACACGTTGGCGGAAAAAATAAAAATCTTTCCGTTATTTTTACTGACTTAAATAACTTTACTATTCTTTCAGATTCTATGGAGCCTGAAAAATTAGTTCGTGTTTTAAATATGTATTTAAATGAAATGAGTGAAGTAATAATTGCTTTAGGTGGCACAATTGATAAATTTGATGGGGACGCTATTTTAGCTTTTTTTGGTGCTCCAACTGATATGGAAAATCATGCACAACTTTGTTGTCGTGCAGCATTACGTATGAAAAAAATGGAACAAATTTTAAATGAACAACTACTACATGAAAAAATGATAAAACTTCCTTTGATAACACGCATGGGTATTAATACAGGAAATATGATTGTTGGAAATATAGGTTCGTTAAAAAGATTAGATTATACAGTTATAGGTAGGAATGTTAATATTGCTTCACGTATTGTAAATGAAAATAAAAAATACGGAACAAGTATTTTAGTTAGTGAATCAACATGGAATTTAGTAAAAAATGATTTTGAAGGACGTTTTGTTGATACGGTTGCATTGCGTGGTGTTCGTAAACACGTTGCAATTTATGAAATATTATCTGAAAAAGGAGAATAATAATTATTTTACTTTATAATGGAAAAGCGTAATTTTCTTTTTTTGTATTTAAATACCGGTAGTGGGCATCTATCTCCCTCAAAAATTTTAAAAACTGAATTTGAAATATTTATGAATAAAAATAATGTAGATGGTTCAGTTACTTTATTAAATGGTTTCGCTGAATATCAAAAAATTGCACATACTTTTTTTGAGGATGGTTATAGATACACATCATTGTACTTGCAGGGGGCATATTCTTTTTTTTATGACATAACAACTATTCCATCAATTTTAAATTTTGTAAAATTTTGTTGTGGTTTAAGAACTGTTTCATTTTTAAAAAAAATTATAATTAAAAATAATATTACAGATGTTGTAAGTTTTCATTTTGCAGTTACACCTTCGGCTAGTAAAGCATGTAAAAAAATTTTTCTTGAAACAGGAAAAAAAATTCCCGTAACACAAGTAATAACAGATCCATTTACAGCTCATCCTGCATGGTATTTAGTTCCTAACGCAAAGTTTGTTGTTTTTTCAAAACAGATTAAGGAAAAAATTATTAAAGAAAAGTTAATAGACGAAAATGCAAAAATTGAAAATTTTGATTTTATTATCGGAAATAAATTTTACCCACCATCAAAAGATGAAATATTTGAATTAAAAACAAAACATTTTTCGAATTTTTCTAATTATGATTTTACTAAAAAAACTATTTTAGTTGTCGGTGGTGGAGATGGACTAAAAGGAATGTATAAATTAGTTAAAGAATTTTGTTCCATAAAAGATTTTAATTTTATTGTTATTTGCGGAAAAGTAAAAAAGCGACTTGAAAAAGTAAATAAAATTATTAAAAAAAATAATTCAAAAAACATTTTTGTTTATGACTATGTTAATTTCATAAGTGATTTTATAAAAATTTCGGACTGTGTAATAACTAAAGCAGGTGCAAATATAATGATGGAAGTACTTGCATGTAAAAAACCAATTATTGTTTCTAATTATATTCATGGCCAGGAAAAAGGAAATGTGGAACATATTATTAAAAGTAGAGCAGGGTGGTTTATTCAAAGTCCAAAAAAAATTATACAAAAAATTTTATCATTAAAAAATGTTGAAGATATTATTACTGAAAAGTTTGAAAAACGCGACTATGAAAGATTGATAAAATTCATTGTAGATAGATAACTTTAGGTAGTTAGCTTGACTAATGTTCTATTAGAAGTATAATTTAATTATGAATATTGCATTATTTTCAGATTCATATATTCCGACAAAAAGTGGTATTGTTACAGTTGTTGTTCAACTTAAAAAAGTACTCATGGATATGGGACATAATGTCTTTGTAGTAACTGTTGATACAAAAAAAGACAATGAAAAAGATGATTATGTTTTAAAATTAAAAAGTGTACCGCTCGGCTTAGGAACAGATCAGTTTATTAGTTTTCCTGAAAAGAAAAAAGTATTAAAATTTATTCGTGATAATAATATTGACATTATCCATTGTCATACTGAATTTTTTATTGCTCATATGGCAAAGATTGTCGGAAAGAAATTTAATATTCCAACTATTGTTACAACACATACAATGTGGGAAGATTTTTATAAACATTATCTTCCAGGTGCAAAATATTTTATTCCGGTAAGCATGATTCGTAAACTTACCAAGAGACTTTATAAAAAGTTTTATGCTATGATTAATGTTTCTAGTAAAGCAAGAAATTATTTTAAAGAAAGTTTTATGTTACCAAATATTCCTTCTGCAATAATTCCAAATGCAATTGATACATCACTGTTTTTACATAAAGAAGTAAAAGATGAGGATTTAAAAAAGATAAAACAAAATTTAGGAATTAATTTAGATGATAAAGTTATTCTTTTTGTTGGTCGGATAGGAGAAGAAAAACGAGTATTAGAATTACTTGATGAATGTATAAAGATTGTAAATAAAAATGAAAATGTAAAGTCTGTTTTTGTTGGAGACGGACCGGCTTTTCATCAAATGACACAAGTTGTTAAACAAAAAAAATTAACAGAAAAAATTCTTTTTACAGGCTTTGTTAAATGGACAGAAGTATATTTATATTACAGAATTGCAGATGTTTTTGTTACAGCTTCAATGTCAGAAATGCATTCTATGACTATTCTTGAAGCAATGCTTTCAAAATTACCAATTGTTGCACGTGATGATTTAAGTTTTCATGATACTATCTTCAATGAAAAAAATGGATATCTCTGTAAAACCGATAATGAAATTTCAGAAAAAGTTTGTGAGTTAATTCTAGATGAAAATAAATTAAAAAAATTTGGTGATAATAGTTTAAAAATTGCAAATAATTTTTCAATGGAAACTTATGCGAAAAAAACAGTTCATTTTTATGAATATATTATTGAGCATTATCCAAATTCAATTGATGAAAATGATTTGAGAGAAAAAATTGAAAAATTAAATTAATTTTATGGTGTTTATGAAATTACTTAAAAGAATATTTTTTTTAGTTTTTATTTTTATATCCTTAAATTTATTTGCCTTACCTGAGCAAAAATTAATTAATTCATCACATTGGATTTATGATGCATTAAATGATTTGTGCATTGAATCAAAAGTTGTTTCGATATTACATAGAGCACCATTATCAATAATGGAATTAAAATTTGTTTTTAAGAAAATTGATTATGAAAAACTTTCGATTAGTGGAAAAAAACAATATGAAAAAATTCAGTCTTTTTTTAATAAAGAAAATTTAAGTTTTAAAACAGGAGAATTAAAACTTGCTTTTGATATTGAAACGGCATTTGAAATATATTTAAAAAAAGACAAAGATGAAAAATTTTTTTATCCTTATCAAAAAAAAATAGCACCGATTAATTTGCCATTGTTTTTTTCTTTTAATAATTTTTTGACTACGCAAATGGATATTGCTTTTATTCAAAATATACAAGCACAAAAAGATGCAAATGTATTTATGAATATTCCATATACTACTTCTCAGTTTGATTTGGATTTTCCTTATTTTACATATAGTAGTTTAGGTTATATTTTTAATGATTCAACAATTGTTAATTTCAAAATTGGACGTTATCCTTTTTATTATGGAAAATCTCATTTAGGTAGTATAATTATTTCTGATTATTGCACAAATGAAATTACTTCGGAATTAAAAATTGTAACCGATAAATTTGGATATAGCCTGAATGTTACGCAATTAAATCCACCTCGTGATGACAATATTTCACCTTCATATATATATTTACATGGATTGGAATTTTCTCCATTTAAAAATTTACGCATTAGTTTACTTGAAGGTGTTTTAATTAATAATCCTTTTGAATTACGATTTTTAAATCCACTAATGATTTTTCACGGTTATGCGTCATGGAATGATTATTACGGTATGGGAACACATGGAAATCTAGCACAAAAAGAAGCGTCATTAATGGGAGTTATTTTTGATTATACTCCATGTAAATATTTAAATTTTAATTTTATTTATGCAATGAATCAGTTTCAAACATATTGGGAGTTAAAATATTTTTCTGAGGCTGCAGAAAAAATTCCAGATGCCTTTGCTTTACAATTTTGCATGGATTTTAATCTTCCTTTGAACAAAGGTTATGTTTATGGTTATGCTGAAGCTAGTTATACTTCGCCATATATGTATTTAATGGAAGGAAAAGATTGGTCTTTTGCTAGAATTTATAGGGAATTAAATCCGGATCATCAAAAGCATATTGAATGGACAGGAAGTCCTTTTGGTCCGGATAGTATTATTGCGACTATGTGTGCAGGATATAAAATACCTAAACTATTTTCTTTATCTGCAAAATATTTATTTGCTATGCAAGGTGAAAATTCTGAAACCTCTGTTCTTTTTAGTGATTACTGGCCTAAAACCGTAAGTGAAGCACGTAATTGGTTTCCTACAGGCATATTAACTTTTACACATTCAATTTCTATTTATGGTTCTTATGAATTTTCTGAAAAATTTTCTATATGTATACAACCTATTTTTATAATTAAGAAAAATGCAAAACATATTCTTGAAAATAATAAAACTGATTTTGAGTTAATTACTTCATTAAAATATAATTTTTTTTAATCTAAGGAAATATTTAATATGAAAAAAATTTTTTTAACTTTATTTTTATTTTTTTGTGTATTTAATTTATTTGCACAAGTTGCTATTTCTCCAACACATGATTTTTATTCTGCATTAGAAATATGGCAAAATAAAAAAATTGTTTCTAATTTACCGCCATTAAAACCATATCCTATTTATATGGTAAAAAATATTTTAGAAGATGTTTTATCAAGTGATGATGAAAAAGAAATTCAGATTGCACAAAATCTTTATAATGAAATTTTTAATAAAAGTTTTCATGCAAATTTTGAAATTTTTGATTATGCAAAGCATTCAAAAGAAGAAAATAATAATTTATTTTTTGTTAAGCCGGGAATTTTTGGAGATATTAATCTTTATCAAAATTTATCTTTCAGTTATGATTTTAATATAATTGCAATTCATAAATATAATAATGTAAAAAATTTAAGCACTTATGATTATGTTGATCAAAGTATTCCTGTTTTTTCAAGTTTACCATATACATTTTTAGATCCGGCAATTGTTGGTCCTTTAAAAATGTTTATTGAATTTGAAGGTGGTTTTACATATGAAATAAAAAACTTTTATGTACAAGCAGGAATTAATCATTTGAATTTTGGTTCTTTTTATGATGATAGTATTGTTTTATCACCGGATGCAAAACATAGTGCAAATTTTTCTTTTGTAATAAATAAAAATAGATGGAATTATACACATGGATTATTTGCTTTATGTGCATCTAATGATAAAGGTATTTTTTTCCCTGATAAGTTTTTAATATTGCATTCGCTTAATGTAAAAATTAATAAATGGCTTAATGCATCTTTTTATGAAACAATTATATATGGCAACAGATTTGATTTTTCTTATTTATTACCTGTACCTTTTATGTCTTCACAAGCACTCTCATATTATTCTGATAACTTAACAATGGGTATGACTTTTGATGTAGGTGTTTTTAAAGATTGGATTTGGTATACGGATTTTATTATTGATGATCTTGGTGTAAATGAACTCTTAAAATTAGATTTTGATGCAAAGATTCGTGGTTCATTAAAAACCGGTGTGAAATTTTCTCCTTCAAATTCAATGTCAAAGATTGTGGATTTAATTAATTTAAATTATACAATCGTAACTCCTTATATGTATACACACTGGCAAGAAAATAAAAATGTTTTAACAGGTGAAAATGTTTTTGGAAATTCAAACACAGCTAATTTTCAAAACTTTACTAATTTTGGAAAATCATTTGCATCACAACTTTGGCCTAATACAGATCAAATTAAATTACAGATTGCAATTTCGCCAATCCAAAAATTAAAAATAGATTTTTTTACTGCTTTTTCACGTCATGCAAATGTAAATGAAGATTTAACAGTTGATGAAGCCATAGAATATTTAAATGCTCCAAAAGATGCATATGTTTCTGACGGCTCAATAAATAATCATCAAGTAGTAAATGGAGAATATTTGCACAGTGCAAACTCAAGATTTATGTTTTTGACACAAGACACAAAAATGTATATTACACAAATTGGGTTTGAGGCAAAATATGATTTACCAAAATATAAATTCGGTAAAATTACTTTAAATTTAGGTTATAGTTTTGAATATATTTATAATTGGGGTGTGCAGAATAATTTATTTGAAGGACGTGCACAAAAAGATGGAGTAGCATTTGAAAAAGATAGTTCTGGGTCTGCAACAGAAACTGATGTTCAAAAAGCAATTTCTGAATGGAAAAACAAATTAACAAATATATGTTCACATTATTTTAAGTTTTCAGTTAAATATGTTTACTAGATACTTATGAAAAAGAATTAA
>JAAYNH010000053.1 GCA_012520945.1 Treponema sp.
GTGCTTGCACAAATACTGTGTAACGAGCTACAATGCACGCTTCACTGTAGTTTTAGGGATTCGCTCGTTAGTTGATTATGCAATGACTCCGGGTCATCATAATGTTTTTCACGACGCTTATTAAACACAGTATACATTATCGGTGCTACAAATAGTGTAAAAATTGAACCGCTGGTCAAACCGCCCACAATCGTTAGAGCAATCGGTTGCATTTGTTCTGCACCTTTGCCTGGAAAAAATGCCATGGGAACCATGCCTAAAATAGTTGTAAGCGTTGTCATCAAAATAGGTTGAAATCGGCTACGACCGGCTTCTATAGCAGCTTCAAATACTTTCATTTTTTTTGCAACTAACTGATTTGTATAATCTACTAAAATAATTCCATTATTTACAACAATACCAATAAGTGCTACAATTCCCACAATACTAAATGTACTAAATTGTAAACCTGTCATATTATGAGTCACAATTATTCCAATCAAACAAAGCGGTATTGTTATAAAGATAATAAACGGATCGACCAAACTTT
The DNA here is from genome assembly GCA_012520945.1 of Treponema sp. Taxonomy (GTDB): domain Bacteria; phylum Spirochaetota; class Spirochaetia; order Treponematales; family Treponemataceae; genus JAAYNH01. Next base: position 530 of record JAAYNH010000053.1, read on the forward strand.
CAAACTGAGCTGCCATAACTGCAAAAACAAGAAAAACAGCCAAAACAATAACAAATGCCAAAACACTGCCAAACTTACTTATATCTGCAGCTTCTCCGCCATAACTAATTGTAACATCCGGATGGGCAATAATATTATCGCTAATAGTTTGTTCAACCAGTTTTTGCACATCTGTTGCAGTATAACCGGAAACAATTTTTGCAGTAACATGATTAATGCGTTCTTTATTTTCACGCTGAATTCTTTGAGGAGAACGCCCCTCACGCAAAGTTACAAAACTGTCTAAAGTCATGTTTCCGGATTTTGTCGGAACTGTCAACGCCAAAATATCGCTTGTTGAAGCAAGTTCTTCTTTATTTACAGAGACAACAATGTTAAATTCATCTCCTCCATCAAAAAAAACAGTAGGCGTTGAACCGGTAATAGCGGTACGCAACGTACTTGCAATAGTGCTCACACTAACTCCATAAAAACCAGCCATATCTTGATTAATAATCAAATCAAATTTTGGAGCACCGTTTTCCAAATCTGTAGAAACATCTTGTAATTGTGGAACTTTTTCTTTAAGCACAGCAACGATTGCATTTGCAGTCTCCGTTGACGCAATATTATTATCACTAATAATTTTTACATCAATACCTGAAGAACCGCCCATTCCACGACCTGCAGAAAAAGTTACATTTGCATCCGGCCATCTTTTCAAATGAACCGAAAGCTTTTCACGAATTTGTGCCGGATTAATTTTTTGCTTTTCTAATGGTGGCAAATTTATTTGAATTGAACCTGAGTTACCGGAACCTGAATTCAAAATAATGTTTTTATAATCATCACGATTAATTTCATTTAAAATTATTTCTTGAAATTCAAACAAACGCGAAAGAACAATATCATTATCCGTACCAATAGGCATTTGCAAAGAAATATAAACCTGATCGTCTGAGCTTGACTGTGGCGACAAACTCATTCCTATTCCAATAAATTGTGTAACGGAAAAAACAACTAAAAGAAACACCAATGTCATGCAAATAAATCTATTACGTAAAGACCAAGATAAAAGCCGTACATAAAAATTTTGAGATGCAATTATTGCATTTTCCATTACTGTATCAATTTTTTTCAAAATTTTATTTTTTAACGGCTTTTGTGTTCTTGTATCCAAACGCAAAATTGAACCGCACAAAGCCGGAACTAAAGTTACTGCCACAATCAAAGAAACAATCATAGCAACACAAACTGTAATGATTAAATCTTCAAACATCTGACCAAAGTTTTCCAACTCAGCCTTGAAAATCAACATTGGAACAAAAACACAAAGCGTTGTCAACGTTGACGCAGCAATTGCCGTCATCATATTGCGACTTCCTAAAATTGCGGCAACGGCAGATTTTTCACCACGTAATCTATACTTTTGTATATTTTCCAAAATAACGATAGAAGAATCCACTGTCATTCCTAATGCTAAAATCAATCCGGACATGGTCATCATGTTTACTGTTAAGTCCATAATTGCCATAACCATTAACGTAATTAAAATAGATATTGGAATGGATAATCCTATTATTAAAGAACTTTTTATACTGCGCAAAAAAATAAATATAATTAACATTGCTAAAATAACGCCTTCAACAGCAGAACCGTAAACTTGTTTCATTGTAGAATCAATCATTGTTGTGTCGTCACTAAGAATTTCCAATCTTATTCCTTCAGGAAGCTCTGCATTAATTGTTGGCATAGCTGCATGAATTTTTTTTGCAATTGTAGAAACATTTGCATCACTTTCATTAGTCACAGAAATATAAAGCCCTGTCAAACCATTAATATAAATTTTACTTCCATCTTTACTGAAATCTTCATATACGTTCGCAACATCGCTAAGTCGCAAAACGCTACCGTCATTATGTGTTTTTAAAACCGTGTCGCGAATTTCATCCAAACTTGTATAATAACTATTAGTAACAATTTCATATTTAACATCGTTTTGCGTTACACTTCCACCGGACAATTGTATATTACGAGCGGAAAGTGCTTGTGAAATATTTGAAATCGTTAAATTATGTGCTTGAAGGCGATTTGTAGAAACATCAACGGCAATTTGCTTTGCGGCACCTCCACTTACATCGGTGGAAGCAACTCCTTCAATTCGCTCCAACAAAGGTTGCACAATGTTTTCTGCAATTTCTTTTAGTTCGTGTTTTTGCAAATTCCCCTGAATTGCCATACGCATAAAAGCTCTACCGGACATATCAAATTTTCTTACAACAGGTGTGCTGCAATCCGCCGGCAAAGCACGTTGAGACTGATTCAAAATATTTTGCACATTATCCATTGCTTTATCAATATCTACATCATAACCAAATTGCAAAGTAATACGACTTGAACCGGTAGAAGAATTACTCGTAATTTTTTTTAAACTAGGAACACGTGTAAGACGATTCACTAAATATTCTGTAACATTTTTGTCAATTTCTTCCGGACCCACATTAGGATAACTAGTAAACACGGAAAGCACCGGTCTTGTTACCGAAGGATACAAAGCAATGCCTAAGCGCGGCAAAAACACAAAAGCGATAACACAAGCAAGAATATAGCTCATCGTTATTGTAACAGGTTTTCTAACAGATAATTCTGAAATTGACATATATGTATCTCCAAATATAATTTAACATCAAAGCATTACCGATAAACTATGACACAAGTCATTAATTAAATTAATTTCCTGCAATTTTAACCAATGAACCATGATTTACAGAACCTGCAGTAATTACATTTTGACCGAATTCTAAGCCGTCAACAATCTCAACCATTGTGTCGTTACTCAAACCTGTTTTCACCATCACACGACTTGCTTTTTGTTCTTCATTGATTATATAAACACAAGGTTCGGCATTATATGTACTAAGAGCACTTTTAGGCACAACAATCGTATTTTCACTACGTTTAATTGCCAAGCGGACAGAACCGAACATACCCGGTTTAATGCGACGATCTTTTTTTTGAAAATCTAAAGTAACCTCAATTGTACGCTTCGTTCTGTCAACAATAGGACTTAGTTTTGAAATTTTTGCTTCAAATGTTTCACTCGGTATAGATATTAACGAAATATATCCGGGCAAACCCAATTTTAAGTCAGAACTGTATTTTTCAGAAACATCAACAGTAATTTTCAGATCATCTAATGAACCGACAGATGCAATTGCCGTATTGGAAGAAACAGTGTCACCTATGCTTACAGGTGTTGAAATTATGTTGCCGGAAACAGTCGAAAATACAGGGCTTGTTGCATAAGCAGAACCTGGTTTAGACGGATCAACATACGCAATAATATCGCCTTTATTTACATATGCTCCGTCTTCTTTGAGTAAACGTACCAATTTTCCGGCAGTATCCGGAAAAATATTTACTTCAATTTTAGAACCAATATTTCCATTTAGTTTTACAATGCTTTCAATTTCACTTTTTTCCGTTAAATATGCATTAACTGTAATTGCTGTATCTGCACCTTTTTTTTCAATTTTTTCGACGCCTGCCGGTACTCCTGGTTTTACTCCTGAAGGCATTCCGCTTGAAAGCGTTTTCTTACCCTTAGTTAAAAAACCAACGATAATAATAACACACATTATTGCAATCATAATAACAACAACAGATTTAGCAATTATATCCAATTTGTTTCTTTTTTCTAAATGACTCATTTTACTTTACTCCCATCGTTTCATAAAGTTCTTCAATAGAAATTTCCAATGCTAATGCAAGGTCATAAACTGCATTAAAATAACTTAATTTTGCACTAATAACATCTTGTTCTGCTTTTGTCATTTTTTGACGAGCATTATCAAAATCCGTACGCGAAACTAATCCTGCATTATATCCTTCATTTGAAAGCTCATGACTACGTATTGCAATAGAACGATTCATTTCTGCCAATGAAATCATATTCCACAAACGATTCACTTCTGCAGCTTTTTTTGAAATATCATTACGAGCAACATTTTTTGTATTTTCCAAATCTCTTTCAGCAGATAAAACAGAATCTTCTTTATTTGCAATTGAATTTGCCGTCTCAGAACCCGGAATATATGACGAAAGTGGAATACTTGTTGAAACAGAAAAACTACCTGACAAAGCAAGACCTTCTGCTTTTTCTCTCAAACTAAGGCTTTCACTCAACCGAATTGTTGGCACTTGGGTAGAAGTTTTTTGCATTTTTAATGTTAAACGTGCATTTTCCAATGCTAATTCTTTTAATTTAATATCTATTCTTTTTAATAAATATTTTTCACATAACTTTTCTCCGTCAAGCATAGATAATTTTACTATAGGAATTTCCAAATTTTCTTCAATAGAAAAGCGTTGACCGTCTTTACCGACAGTTATGGCAAAGTTAGATAAATTATATGCAAACTTACTTATTGCCGATTCCAAATTCGGCTGTATTGAGTGATAAGCATATCTAGCATTCAACATATCCAGTTCTGAAACTAATCCACGATTATAATTTTGCAAAACTTGATTATAAGAGCTTTCAGCTAACATTAAACTTGTTTGTAAAATATTTATATTCTTTTTTTCTGCAATAAGCGAATAATACGTTTGTTCAATGGAAGATAAAACTTTTTTTTCTGTTTTATAAAAATTAAGCAATGCAATATCATAAGCTAATGCAGATTGTTTTATTTTAGGTCCAGTTGCAACAGAAAGACTCAAACTTAGTCCCGCACTAGCTGACCACCCCAGAGATGGTTCAACACCTTGACCATGAGGCATGGAAATTCCTCCGTCAACACTGAGCTTTGGCAAAAAATTATTCCAAACACTTTTATTTTCACGTGTGGCGCTTTCAAGTATAATTTTTTGATTTAATAATTCCGGATTTAACTTTTTTGCACTTTCCAAAGCCATATTTAATGTTAAAATTTCAGGCTTTACATCTTGTGCAAAAAAAATCCCACAATAAAATATAAAACATAAAGAACATATGTATTTTTTTTTCATTTTATTTTCCGTTTCCTAATTCTATATTATAATCTATAAACAGAAAAAAAGTTACATAATTTAATAACAAAACAAACATAAATTTATATGTTATTGAAATTATCTTTGTAAAACTTTATAATTACATCATTATGGTTATTCTTACACTTAACTGCGGTTCGTCTTCCGCAAAATATCAAGTTTATGATTGGGATGCTAAAGATATTTTGGCATCAGGTGTTGTTGAGCGCGTTGCTCAAGATGGTTCCGTTATTACGCACGATGCAAAAGGCAAAGACAGTTTTACTAAAGAAAGACCTTGTCCAACTCACAAAGAAGCTATTGAACTAATAATTTCTACAATAACAGATTCTGAAGTGGGTGTTATTACCGACATGAGTTCCATTAAGGCTGTTGGCCACCGCGTTCTTCATGGTGGAGATAAATTCACAAAATCCGTTATTGTTACTCCGGAAATTATTGAAACATTCCGCTCAGTTCAAGATTTAGGACCTTTACACAATCCTGCAAATATTATGGGCATTGAAGCGGCACAAAAAGTTTTGCCGGATGTTCCTCACTGTGCAGTAATGGATACCGCGTGGCACCAAACCATGCCTTCAACATCATTTATGTATGCAATTCCATATGAATGGTATGAAAAATATTCTGCACGTCGCTATGGTTTTCATGGTACTTCTTTTCTTTATACTGCAAAACGTGCATCTGTTTTATTAGATAAAGAACCTAAAGATACAAATGTAATTATTGCACACATAGGTAACGGTGCATCGATGTGTGCCGTTAAAAATGGTAAGTGTTATGATACAACGATGGGAATTACCCCGCTTGAAGGCTTAGTAATGGGAACCCGTTCGGGAGACTGTGATCCTGCTTTACCTTTTTATATTATGCGCAAAACAAGCATGAGTGCAACTGAAATGGATAATGCACTTAACAAAAAATCCGGCTTGCTTGGCATTACAGGTCAATACACAGACCGTCGCGATGTTCAAAAAGCTGCAGAAAACGGCGATGAAAAAGCTAAATTAGCACTTGATATGGAATGTTACCGTTTGAAAAAATATTTTGGTGCATATTTGGCGGCAATAGGTCCTGTTGACGCCATCGTTTTCACTGCAGGTGTCGGCGAATTTAGTCCTTACATTCGTGAACATGCAGTTACCGGCTTAGAACACCTTGGTATTAAAATGGATCCGGCGAAAAATGCATTAGCACGTACACGTAATGCAGAAACATGTATCAGTACAGACGACAGTAAAATCAAGATTTTTGTTATTCCAACCGATGAAGAACTTGTAATGACAGAAGATGCATATGCTTTAATGGCCGGCACATACGACATTCATACGAATTTTACATATTCGTTTCAAAACCCTAATTACGTAAATAAAATTCGCTCAGAAGGCTTAAAAAGAGATTTAGAAAAAAATCCCGGATTAGCAAATATATTAGCTTAAAAAAAAGGCACTTTGATAAGTGCCTTTTTTTTACCCTGTAGAAATGATTTTATTTTTTTACAACTTAAATTTAATATAAAAAAACTCGCCTCTTACGAAGCGAGTTTTCATTATTTAAGCATTAGCTCAAATTAGAGTTTGATGCGGAATACAACAGGCATTGTTGTTGTAACTTTAACATTGTCAAATGTTCCAATGTCCAATTCCAAACCAACTGAAAGAACAGCGTTCTTTTGTGCAGTAATGTCTACATATGGGCGAATTTTGAATGCTGCTTTAGCAAAGTCACCTTTGTTATTCAAGAGAGCTTGAACACCTGCTGCTGAGAATGTATCGTTGATTTTGTAAGCTGCACCAATTGTGTGCCATGACCAGAATTTGTTATCACGTGCTTCGTCAGCAATTGTGAAGTTGTTCAATGTGTAGAGTGTCAAAGCATCAAGTTTGTATGAAACGCGAAGGTCAATACCGTTTGATAAGTTTTTGAATGTATCGGCTGTAGCCAATGTGTAACCTAATAACAAGTCAAGATTTTTAACACCTGTGAAGTTTGCAAACAAACCAACAGAGATTGAATCATTGTCATCACCGTCTTTGAAGATTGTTTTTGCTGTAACGTTAAGAATGATTGGGTCAAATTTACCGTTGAACTGAACTGCAGCGTTGAAACCTTTGTTTTCGCCTTTGTATAAAGCCAAACCAAGATTCATGTTTTTGTTGAATGTAAATTCATTCAAGAAAGCAGCTTGTTTTTTACCTTCGAAGTTAGTTGTAACGTTACCTGAGTCGAGGGAAACTTTGTAATCTTTGTGAAGACCAGGTTTTCCATATTCACAATAGTTATTCCACCAGTTACCATCAAGCGGGTTAACACGTTTCATAAAACCGCGTGTGTCTTTTGTTCCGGCTGAGAGTTTGTACATGCTACCAAAACTCATCCAACCATAGGCACTGTCCACA
>JAAYNH010000054.1 GCA_012520945.1 Treponema sp.
TGATTTTAAGATTATAATTCAAGAAATATCTCTCATACATTTCATCAAAAAACTTGATAAGCTCTTTTAAACTCTCACAAGCAAGGATTTTTTCTTTTGCTGTTTCGTTCCATTTGGCAAGTTCAAAATAGATGAAATCTCCACCACCTTGCCATTTTACAGATTTTGAAATTCCTCCTTGTTCACCGTCTATTACTTTTTTCATTCTTTCACAAGCAATAGTTTCTACATAATCCATCTGTTCAATACCAATATATTGTCTGCCCATTTTGTGAGCGACTGCACAGGTTGTCCCACTTCCAAGATGGTAGTCGAGGACAATGTCGTTTGGTTTGGTTGTCATGTCTATTATTCTTTGTAATAAAAATTCAGATTTTTTACCATTATCAAATTTTACATCTCCTTCTAAATATAAATTATTATTTGATATATCATCCCATAAATCACCTAACAAAACTGATAATTTTTTTTCACCAAATATATTTTTCACCTTTTTTTCCAAAAATAAACAAATCCTATTTTTATAAACATAATAAGAATTGTATTCATTAGGGGCATAAATTCTTTCGCCCTCTGGATAATATTTATTATTTTGAGATTTTTTAGACTTATCAAATAAACTTGAAAAAATTCTATTAGCATTTGCTATAATAAAATTCTCACAATCTTTATTTTTAATATCAAATTGTATATTTAATTTTGTTAATTTGTCTTTTAGCTTGATTACTTTACAAGTTTCTAAATAATTTAAATCTCCTTCAATAAATAAATCATAATATTTATCGTATTCATTTAAAACCTTATACTGCCTATTAAAAATAGTTTCAATTTTTTTATAAACCAAAATATGTTCTTTTGATTTTAATATAGTTTTATCTGCATGAGTAGTTTTCACACCATTAGGATTTTCTGTTTTATATATAATATCATTTACAAATTTTCCCTCATCAAAAATATCATCCATAAGCACCTTTAAATAAGCCTGTTCGTTATCATCACACTGCACAAAAATCACCCCGTCATCTCTCAAAAGTTCCCTTGCAACTTCCAACCTATTTTTCATAAAAGTAAGCCAAGTAGAGTGATTGAAATTGTCATTGTATTTGAAACCATCATTGCCAGTATTATACGGCGGATCAATATAAATCAGCTTTACTTTCCCTGCAAATTGCTTTTTCAAACTATGCAAAGCCAGTAAATTATTTCCTTTAATTATCAAATTTTCTTTGATTGTTCCGTCTTCATCTCTTTTAATTTCTTTTACTTCCTGCTCTCCATCTTTGGTATATCTTTTCCAGTTTGTAAGTGCTTTATGGTCAAAAAGCCTGTCTATCTCATCGTGAGCGAGTACTTGATTAAAAAATATTTCTTTTCTTTTGCCTTGTTTTTCTTTGTATCCTGCTTCTTCGGTTACCTTTTCGCCTTTTACGGTCTTTGTCTTTTCTTCTTCATATTCAAAATAAGTATCTGTGCCTTCTTCTGTGCTTTGCCCGCCTTCCAAAACACAATCTTTGTATGGAAAATCTAAAACAACATCGTTGGTATCTTTGAGAAACTTTTTGCCGTCTGTTAAGCCAA
>JAAYNH010000002.1 GCA_012520945.1 Treponema sp.
TGAAATATCCCAAAGTGTATCTCCCCAACGAATACGATGAATTATATTTTTGGGCTTTTCTACAGGTGCAGGCACAACAGGTTCAACAACAGTTGTTTCAACTTTTACAATTTCTTCAACCTTTGCTTCTTCAACAGATGCTTGTACAACTGAATTGTCAACAACAGGTTCCGTTTCTACTAATGGCATAGTTGAAACAAAAGGATCCGAAACATTTTCAACAACTGTTTCTTTTTCTACTTTAGAATTTTTCCCGGTTAAAAATACTTTTACAGGACTAAAAAATAAAAGCAACAAAAGAACAATCACACAAATTGCTGCACATAAAATACAAATTGTTACAGGAACGGTAGTTTTTCTCACAACCTCATCTCCTTCACTATCATTTTCCACATTTTCTATGCGGTCTTCATCATATAAATCAGTAAAACTAATTGCAGGACTTGGAATATTATCTTCAAAATCATCATCAAAGTCAAATAATCGCTCAGTCTCTTCATTTTCTGAATTTTCGGCAAAACCGGTTATTTCTGTAGGCACCGGAATATCGTCAAAATTCGGCAATTCATCTTCAATCAATATTGAGTTTTCATCTTCAGAAATTGTATCTGTTTCATCAAAATTCGGCATATCAAAATCAGGCATTTCAGCTTCATCAAAATCTGCCGTTTTTTCTGTTGTTTCGTCATCGGATTCAATTTCATCAAAAACAGGCATATCAAAATCAGGTTCATCTGTTGATGAAATATCATCTATTGTTAAATCTTTTTCATCAGAAATAGTAAAATCGTTTTCACCATCTGAATCAACATTTATTTCAAAATCTTCAGTCTCAATATCTAATTTTTCTTCTTCAATATCTAATATATCTTGTTCAATATCTTCAACAGTTTCTGTTGGAAAATCATCATCAAAAATATTAACAACAGGCTCATCAATAAGATTAAAAGCATCTTCTATTTTTTTTTCAGCAGTATCTTCTATAATATTATCTATATTATCTTCCATTAATAAATCTTCTTCAACGGAAAAATCCTCAATATTATCTTCCATAACCGTAACATCTTCAATTACATCGGCTTCAACATCTTCAAAAATTATATCATTTGAAATTTCAGATAATGTAAAATCACTTTCCGTTAACTCATCCTGAGGTAATGAAATAAGAGATGTTTGTTTTTTTGCATAGCCACCGGATTCAGGATCGGAAACTTCGGCTGTTATATTATCATTTTCATCAATAGAAATTGAAAATGAAATACTATGTTCTTTTTTTTCTCGCGGTAAAAGATTTTCAATGACTAATGTATCCATATAAACAGCATCATCCATAGTTGCTGTTGGAGAACGATAAAGATTTACTTGCACTGTGGTTTGATTATCACGTGCTGTTGTCAAATCCAGATATTTTTTCGCAGGAATACCTTCTGTCAAAATTGGATAAAAAGAACCGTCTGCTAATTTGATACCAATAGTTTCGTTTGCCATATTTTACCCCTTCATAACATTTTATCATGATTGCAAGTTTATTTCAACTTTTTTTTAAAATTTTAGTTATAGACAAAACCATATAAAAAAGGCATAATAAATTTATGGATAATTATATTTCCATCTTAACAGCGGTTTTAGTTGCTCTTGTTTTTATTATTTTGCTAAGTTTTGCTCTAAAATCAGGTAAAAAAAACAAATCCGGTGGCACGCAAAGATCTCGACAATTAATTATTAGAGATGCTACAAAAAAATTAGCCCAAGATCCTCATAACATATCAGTGTTAACGGAAATTTCAAACTTATATTTTCGTGAACATGCTTGGGATAAAGCCTTTCCGTATTTTCAAACTTTATATGCACTTTCAACAGCTCATCCGGAAATTGACCAAGTAGATGTAAGTATTAAATATGCCATTTGTGCCGTAAAGCTCGGCAAAATTCCCGAGGCATTCAAAGCATTATTTATGGCACGTCAAACACGACCCGATCATTTTGATGTTAATTTTTACACCGGTCAAGCATATTTTCTAAATAAAGATTATGAAAAGTCCATTCCTTTTTTTAAAAAAGCTATAATTGCTAATCAAGAAGTGTCGGATACATATAAATTTTTAGCCCAAGCACTTTATAATTTACACAGATATAAAGAAAGTTTGCCATATTTTAAAAGAGCATTAGATGCAAATCCTGAAAATCGTGAATTAATGTTTCAAATGGCAGATGTTTTTAATGAAACCGGAAATGTAGATAGAGCCTTGAAAATTTTTATACATATGAGACCTGACCCTGAATTTGGAGCAAGGGCTTGTTTAGCGGCAGGAATAATTCATGCAAATAATAATCAATTAGAACTTGCAATTCAAGACTTAGAAATCGGCACAAAACACATTGATGCTCCCTTAGAAATGTTAACAAATATTCGCTATCGTTTAGCCTTGTGCTATTTAAAAAACAATAATTTAACTCAAGGCTTGCATTATTTAAAAGAAATTCAAGTTACCGTGCCTAATTATAAAGATGTTTATCAATTAATAAATAGATACCAAGAGTTAAACCAAAATAAAAATTTACAAACATATCTAATGGCCGGAAACAGTGACTTCGTTGCTTTGTGTCGCAAAATAGTTGTAAGTTATTACAAACGTTCAAGAGTTAAAATCGTTAATATTTCCGTGCAGGCGGAATTTACAGAAGTTCTTACAGAAGTTGACACGGATAAATGGGAAGATAGCGTAATTTTTCGCTTTTACAGAACGACAGGCTCCACAGGGGAACTTTTTGTCAGAGATTTACATGCAAAGCTTCGTGAAACAAAAGCAGGTAAAGGAATTTGTTTTTCCGCCGGCACATATACTGATGAAGCGCGAAAATATATTGAAGGACGCCCCATTGATTTAATTGAAAAAGCAAGCTTAGTAAAAATGCTAGCGACACTAGATTCTACATTAGCCATAAAATTATAGGCAATAAATTTTCGTTTGTTTATTTTTTTATAATTACCAAATTCCGTTCTGTGTTTTCCAAAAAAGGCACAAAGAGATTATTCACCGTATAATACGGAACGATTGTACTAATTGTAGACATTTCTTCAGCAATTTTATCAAACTTTGCTTTATATGCAGCTAAAAAACCATCGTTTTTTACTATTTTAAGCAAGTTTTTTATCATTTTTTTGTCCAAAGGTTTAAAAGCTCGAAAAACAGCAATGTCCGTAAAATTTTTTTCAACACGTTCCAATTCGCTATTTAAAACCGTAACATTTTTTAGTCCTAAAAGTGCAATGCAATTTTCCAAAAATGCACAACGCCGGCTCATACGTTCAATTAATGTAAATTTAACTTTTTCAGGAAATAAAATACTAAACAAAACTGATAGAGGAATACCCGGTAAACCGGCTCCGGAACCAACATCACAAATGTGAACTTTTTGTGAGTTTTCAAATGACACAGAACATTTTTCAATCAAGTCAAAAACACTTTTCCATGCAGAAAGGCTATCTAAAATATGGCGCACTTCAATTTCTTCACGTGTTGTTGCACCAACTAGATCATAAGATGAATTAAATAATTCCAGTTCATCAATATATCTACTCAAAATTTCTTTTACCGTTTCCAAATATTCTTGAGGAATATTTAATCCAATTAAACCATCTTTTAATTTTCCCATTACAAATCCTTTTTTTTACTTATTTTTTACATCCAAAAAAATATCGAACTTTATCAATTGTTTAGAAAAAATAATCATAACTTTTATCCGTGTTGTGCTTCATATAATTTACTATAAATTCCACCGGAGGCAATTAACTCAGCATGTGTACCTATTTCACTAATACCTTCATCACTAACAACAGCTATTTTATCCGCATTACTTATTGTAGAAAGACGATGTGCTATTACAAAAGTTGTGCGTCCTTTAATTAATTCATCGAACGATGACTGAATTTGCAATTCCGTTTCAGTATCCAATGCACTTGTCGCTTCATCTAAAATTAAAATTGGCGGATTTTTCAGAAATATTCTTGCAATGCTTATTCGTTGTTTTTGGCCACCGGAAAGACGTATCCCCCGTTCACCAACAATTGTGTCATAACCGTCACTCATTTTCATAATTTCATCGTGAATTTTTGCACGTTTTGCCGCTTCAATAATTTCTTCATCAGTTGCATCAGCTTTTCCATATGCAATATTTTCTTTAACACTTGTTGCAAATAAAAAAACATCTTGCTGAACAATACCAATATTTTTTCGCAAACTCTTTAGAGTAAAATCACGAATATCAGTATCGCCTATTTTAATTGAACCACTTGAGATTTCATAAAAACGCGGGATTAAATTACATAATGATGTTTTACCTCCGCCACTGGGACCAACAAGAGCAATTGTTTTACCGGCTCGTACATGAAGATTAACATTACTTAAAACATTAACACTATCATTATATGAAAATTTTACGCCTGAAAAAACAATATCGCCCATTCCTGCATTTTCACGCGTAAGTTCAATTGCATTATCTTTTTCAGGTGTTTCATCGTTAGTACGCATTAATTCAACAAATCTCATAAAACCGGCAGATCCTGTCGTCAAAAGTTCGGCAAAATTTGTCATACGACGAATCGGTTGTAAAAATGCTGCAACAAAAAGGTTTGCCGCAACAATATCGGAAATTTGCATTTTTTCTTGCATAATCATATAACCGCCAACAGCTAAAACTACTACATACAAAATATGTGTAAAAAATTCTATGCGAAAATGAAAGCCGGCAAATGCCTTATGTGTTGATACTTTTGCATTCATATATTCATCATTATGTTTTTTGAATTTTTCATTTTCGTAATTTTCATTTGTAAAAACTTTTGTAACGCGAATTCCTGAAATACTTGACTCTATTGATGAGTTTATTTCTGCTGTTTTTTCTTTTACTTTTTTTTGAGTTGAACTCATTTTTTTGCGACTTTTTGCAGTGAAAAAAAGCATCAACGGAATTATTGTGTAAACAATCACTGCTAATTCCCAACGAATTGTAAGCATAATTATAAATGAACCGATAAATGTAACGATTGAAATAAGTATATCTTCCGGTCCATGATGAGCTAATTCTGTAATATCAAACAAATCATATGTTACGCGACTCATTAAATGACCTGTTCGATGCTTATCAAAAAAACTATAAGATTGTTTTTCCACATGTGCAAATGCATCACGACGCATATCGGTTTCAACAAGTAAACCGAATCTATGACCCCAATATGTTACAATATATGATGCTGTAGAACGAAGTAAATACAGTGCAATCATAATGGCAATCAACACAAAAAAAAAGCTGTACATTTTTTGTGGCAAAAATTTTTCTAATGTTATTTTACTCAAAACAGGAAATGCCAAATCTACGGTTGCATAAACAAGAGCAAAAAACATATCCACAAAAAATATTTTTAAATGCGGTTTATAATACGAAAAAAATATTTTTACGGGAGAGTCATTATAATTCATATGAATAATATATCATATTTTTTAAAAAAAGTAAGTATACATATTTTATCCAAATATATAACAAAAATGTAACCTCTTGCAAAAAGTTTTCATCTTCTTTATTCTATACATATGACAATTTTTCAAAGTATTTTTTTAGGCATATTACAAGGTGTAGCAGAATTTTTACCAATTTCATCTTCCGGTCATTTAATTGTAGCACAAAAACTTTTTGACTTAAATGAGGTACCTTTAATTTTTGATGTATTATTACACTTAGCAACTTTGTTTGCTGTATTACTCGTTTTTAGAAAAAAAATAACATCTCTTTTTGCCAGTTTATGGCGTTTTGTTACAAAAAATACAACAGAAGATGATGCACAAAATTTAAGCATGATTGTTGCAATTCTTGTGGCCTCTTTTATAACAGGCGTTTTTGGAATAATAATAGGAAAAATAATTCCGGATTTACCAATTCAAATTGTGTTTTGCGGATTTTTAATAACAAGTGCACTTTTGATTTTTTCTTCAATCATGTCAAAAAAACAAAAAGAACAAAACAAAGGTTTTCAAAAAATTACAATTAAACAAGGACTCTTCGTTGGTTTAATTCAAGGCATAGGAGTTTTACCCGGCATTAGTCGTTCAGGTTCAACAATTTCTGCCACTCTTTTTTGTGGCATAGACAGGAGTACTGCCGGCGAGTTTTCTTTTTTGCTTTCTATTCCTGCCATTATTGGAGCTTTTATTTTAGAAGCAAAAGATTTAACAATCTTGTCTCAAACAGTTTCTCCACTTCCTTTATTTATTGGTTGCTCAGTAGCCTTTGTCTCAGGCTTGCTTTCTCTAAAGTTTTTACTCAAACTAATCAAAAAAGGAAAACTCGAATATTTTGCATTCTATTTAATTCCATTAGCCGTATTAGGTTTAATTTTTATAAATTGATTTTAATCATTTTTTAATACATAAATTTTTATTTTAATGATATAGTATTATCATGAAAAGAATATTAGTATTAATTTTAATCACATTATGTGTTAGTGCATTTGCACAAAATGATTTGCGTAAAAAAACTGAGAGTAAACCAAATAATTTTACACAGCAAATTAACAAACATAACGAAGAAAAAAACCAAAAGCGTTTTTTTTCACAAACACAAGATCGCGTTCCTTTTAAGGAAAAACCACTTACTGCCCCAAATAAAGAAAATGAAAATTTTATTCCTTTTAGAGGCAAACGCGTACCTATTGAAAAAAAGATTGACAGTTCTGTTCATAAAATTTCAATTCATGAAACCTCTCTAAATAAATCAGATAATTACACTTTGAAATTTTCTTTTACTTCAACTATCAATCCTCTTGAGTTTTCAAAAAACAAAATTTACGTAAACGATGTTTTGATTGAAGATTTATCAAACTTAAAATATAATAAAATTGGAACAGAAGTTTTTTTACCAATTGAAAAAGATGTTTTGACAAATAATAATAATGAAGTTATAATTTTAATTGAAGATGTTAAAGGAGATAAAACTAAATATAATTTAGGTAATTCACAAGTTTGGGCAAAAGACAATCATATAAAAACACGCCCAAAAATTATAAGCGATTTGGAGACAAGGCATAGGGAAAATTTATGCCCAAAATTTTAATAATTGAAGATGAAATTAATATAGCTACTTTTATTAAACGCGAACTGGAACATGAAGGTTATAAAACAGAAATTGCTACAGATGGCAAAGTTGGTTTTATGGCCTTTGAAAATAATTCTTTTGATTTAATTTTACTAGACATAATGTTACCGGAAATAAACGGCATTGAAGTTTTGCGCCGTATACGAAAAACATCATCCATTCCTGTAATTTTAGTAACCGCCCGCACTGAAACATTGGATAAAGTTTATGGCTTGGATTCCGGTGCAGATGATTACATTGCAAAGCCGTTTGCAATTGAAGAATTACTTGCAAGAATTCGAGCACTTTTAAGACGAACAGAAAAATCTATCACCGATATTATTCAACACAAAGAATTAAAAATGAATTTGGCAAAACATGAAGTGTATGTAAATGACAAACAAGTAAATTTAACACGTACTGAATTTTTATTATTGCAAACTTTACTTCAAAATAAAAATAATGTTATTTCAAGAGAAAAAATAATTAATTCAGTATGGGGAGAAAATCACTATATTGATGATAATTCTGTTGATGTTTACATTCGTTATCTTCGATTAAAAATTGATGAAGAATTTGGAACAAACTTTATTACAACCGTTCGAGGAGTAGGTTACACAATTAAAGATTAAAGACGTGAAAAAAATTAAATCATCAATCAAATTAACACTTGCATTTTCCGCTT
Source organism: Treponema sp. (assembly GCA_012520945.1). Lineage (GTDB taxonomy): Bacteria > Spirochaetota > Spirochaetia > Treponematales > Treponemataceae > JAAYNH01. Next base: position 7,814 of record JAAYNH010000002.1, read on the forward strand.
TAATTTTTTTTGTTGTAATATTTTTTTCATTTATTTCTTTTTATAATGTGAATAAAATAAAAAAACAAAATATAGAAAGAGAAATAATAAATGCTTTTTTTGAAATTCAAAATTTTTTCATTTCTAATTCATTTTTTCAATTCACAAATGATATATCATATATAATGCGCGAACAAACAAATCTCCCCTACTATTTGGTTTTTTCAATTTATGACAAAGTAGAAAAAAAAGTATTGATGACTAATGATCCGTTTTTACCATTACTTGAAAAAACAAAACCTGAAAAATGTAAAAAATATTTTCAAAAAAATTTTTTTAGTGACGGAGATTTAAATATTATTTACTATTGCTCTGAACTTTTTACTGATAATGAAAATATTTTTTTACAAACTGCCATTGATATAAAAAATGATTCCATTGAAGAAATAATTAACTTGTTTATTATTTTTGCAATTAGCTCAATTCCACTTTTTTTTCTAACATATGCAATCTCAAAATTTTTTGCCAAAACATTTCAAAAACTTGAAAAAGACTATGATAGAGAAAAGCAATTCACTAGCGATGTATCTCATGAACTAAAAACACCACTAGCAGTAATTTTAGGACACACAGAATTACTCATGCGTTGGGGCAAAAATGAAACAGACATTCTTGAAGAAAGTTTAAAAACTATTCATAATGAAGCAAAGTCAATAAATTTATTAATTGAAAATTTACTTATTCTTTCACGTATTGATAACAATGAAAAATCAAAACTTTCAGTAAAATTAGAAAATATTAATATTTCAGAAATTTTTCAAACATTAATTGAAAATACAAAAATATTAAAACCAGACGCAATTGTTAAAACACAATGTAAAAAAACAGATAGTTTTTTTTGTAACAAAAATATTTTATTAGAAGCACTTAGAATAATAATGGACAATGCATTAAAATATTCAAAAGAAAAACCGTTTATTATTTTGGGTTTTGAAAAAAATACAATTTTTGTTAAAGACAATGGCATTGGAATAACACAAGAAGACTTAAAATATATATTTCAAAGATTTTACAGGGTTGAAAAATCACGTAACAAAAAAACAGGCGGAACGGGTTTAGGTTTAGCTATTGCAAAAAACATTCTTGCACTAACTAATTGTAAAATTAAAGCAGATAGTATTTTAGGAGAAGGTACGACCATTTTTATCTATAAATAAAATTAAATATCCAAAACATATGAATTATCTTGTGTAGCAAATTCATCTAAGGAAGCACCAAGCTCTTCCATCTTATCGCAACTTTCACTGGACATTCTTGATACTTCACCCATACGCTTTGTAATATCCTCAGTTCCGATTTTAATTTCATCCATGCCGGATAAGGACTCACTGAAAATTGAACGCATATTATCCATTTCGCCGGAAACAACATTTTGTTGCGTGCTAATTTTTTCACAAATAGAACTTATTTTTATTGCAGAAGCAGAAATATCCTTTGTACGAGCCGTCAATAATTTTGAACGACTGTCAACATTTTTAATTCCTTCTGTAATTTCATTTAAAGATTTCATCATACCTTTTGCTTGCTCGCTAACTCTTCTGAAAGCATTGGACGCTTTAACATTTGTTTCATTTGCATTACGAACATTATTAATAATACCATAAATTGCACCGCTAATTCGTTTTGCATTTTCAGAAGTACTTTCCGCTAAAATTCGAATCTCCTCCGCAACAACACTAAATCCTTTTCCCGCTTCACCGGCATGGGCACTTTCTATTGCCGCATTCATTGAAAGAATATTTGTTTGCTCAGCAATTGAATTAATCAAATCAATAACTTCGCCAATTTCATCTAGTTGTGAAGTAATATCTGTCAGATATTTTCCGGCAACGTCCATTTTTTCATCTCCATCAGAAACTAACTCTTGAATTTCTGCGGCACTCTCAACTTTTTCAATTGCTTTTTTATTTACATCACTAATCGTAAAACCTATTTCTTCAATTGCATTTGTACTTTCTTTTAAAAGATGTGTTTGCTTTTCATTATCTTCAAGTAAAATACCAAGCATTTTAGTCATATCTTGCAAACTGTCAACGGTTTTATTTACCGCAACATCAAGTAAAACAAATTGTCTACCCAAAGATTCGATATTTGAATTAATTTCATGTGTTGCAGAGGCAGTTTCCATTGCAGACGTATTAATTGTTGAACTAAAGTCTCTTGCTTTTTCTGCTGTTTTTTTAACTACAACAAAAAAGTCATTTAAAATACTAATTGTATCATTCAATGTATGAACTAAAACTGCCGCTTCATCGTTAGATTTTTCTTCTGCTTTAAATGTTAAATCACGTTCAGAAAGTTTATCTGCAATAATTTGAATTTTTTTGAATCGTCCCATTAGACTTGACATAAGTACAGTCGTAAAAAATATTACGGAAAAGGAAAATAATACACTGGTAATTATCGCAAAAGTAAAAAATGTTCTTTGGTTTTTTTCAATATATTCGGAAATTTTTTGAGTGATGTTATTAAAAATTGTACTAAACGTTTCATAAACAATATCGATAGTAACAAACTCACGTTCAATAGCAGCAATTTCATACTCTAATGCACTTAAATTTTCCGTTTCACGATAATTTTCAATGCCTTGTGTAATTCCGGAGTTTCGAATTGTATTTATTAGCATGAACGATAAATCCATCTGGGAAATATTTTTGTAATGCTCATAAATTACATCCATTTCCGAGCGCATCCCGTTCCATGAATTGATGCAATTTTCTGCTAACTCTTTAATCTCATCATTCATCTTATTACGTATTTTTGATTTTTCGAGTTTTTTGAAGTCGTCATCCAAAGTATTTAAAATAATAACCCATTCGTGATCCAACAAAACAATATCAACGCCACGAGAGCGAACACGATCGGAAAAAGTTAAAATATTTTGAAAATCAAAGCGCGTTTGTTGTAAATCTGTTTGAAATTTATATACTCTTGAAATAGATGAAAAACCTACTAATAGATAGAAAAAGAGAGAAACAGTTATTATCGTTAAAAAGATTACAAAAAAAGAAAATTTTGTTCGCAAACTCATAAAACACATCCTTATAAAAAATGATTAAATAGCGAACTTTATTATATGTACACCAATAGTTTATCTATAAAATTAGAAATTGTCAATTTTTTTATTAAAAAATGTTACAAAAATGTTAAAATTATATACATATCTAATAAAACAAATCAATTATATAATTATTTTTTTATTTGAACATTTTTAAAAGCCATTTCAAGTTTTTCAAAATTTTCAGAAACTAATTCTAAATCCTTTTTTGAAGTAATTTCTTTTAATGAATTAATATTTTTTTCCGCCATTTTTTTTATTACTGTAGCTTGTTTAGGATTATTTTTAAGTGTCTTTTCATAAGATAAAATTCCAAAGGCATTTGTAATTGTAAAAAATTTTTTTAAGGCATTTTCAGAAGAAATTCCACATTCATTCAAAATTAACGTAATGTCGGAAAAAGTCCCTTCTTTCAAACAATATTCCTCAACTTGTTCATAAGTTGGATTTTTTATTTCTCCAAGTTTAAATTGAGACATTTTTTCTCTGATAATTGAAAAATTTTCATAAAAATTTTCAACATCATTTTTTTCAAGCAAACCATTTAAATTTATAGTTTCATTTTCAACTTGCACTTCATCTTTTTGTATAAAAACTTCAGTATCATTTTTTTTAATTTTATTTTTATCTTCAAAAATACGCGGTGCTAAAGGATTAAAATAAAAATAAACTATAGCAACAGCAAGAGGTATAACAATTCTTAAAATTCTTGCTTTATTCATCTTTTCTCCACATAAAAATTATTGTATATACTTTTAATTTAATAAAAACATATACAACATCCGATATAACACTTATTTAATTGTACATTTTGTACTCCGTACAAAAAACAAATATTATATATCTTTTAATTCATAAAATATGTCTTTATTGGTGGAAATCCGTTAAATTCAACTGATGCATAACTTGAAGTATACGCACCGGTCGAAAGCCAATAAAGCCTCTGTCCTGATTTTATATCCGTTGGTAATTTATATTTACAATCTTCATACATGATGTCCATACTGTCGCATGTAGGTCCGGCTAAAATTACATTAGCACTTTTTTTACTTGTATTGCAATCACGAGTTACCACCGGATATTTAATTGATTCACCCAAAGTTTCAATCAGGCCGTTAAATTTTCCTGTATCCAAATAAACCCAACGATTTAATGCTGTATTGTTTTTTCTTGATATAAGTACAATTTCGCTTGTCAGAATTCCGGCATCCCCAACAAGAGAACGACCTGGTTCTAAAATAATTTGTGGAATATCATCTCCAAAGTCATCGCGTAAATAACGTGTAATTTCAGAAGCATATTCTTTTAAATCATTTGTCGGATCAATGTAAGAGGCAGGGAAGCCACCTCCCATATTAATCATTTTCAAGTTTATACCTTCCTCTTCTTCCAAGCTTGTCATTAAATATTTTGTCTTTGCTATAGCATCGTTCCACTGCCCAATATCCCTTTGTTGACTTCCAACATGGAAAGAAATACCATAAGGAGTTAACGATAATTCTCTAGCTTTAATAAACAAGTCATAAGCCATATCAGGATGACAACCGAATTTTCGTGAAAGAGGCCAATCTGCTGTTGCCGAATTTTCAACCAAAATACGAACATATATTTTTGAACCGGGAGCAAACTTTGCAATGTTTTTCAAATCTTCTTTACTGTCAGTTGCAAACATACGCACACCTTTTTCAAAAAAGTATGCTATGTCTTTTGCTTTTTTAATTGTATTACCATATGTAATTCTTTCAGGTTCCACACCTAATGCTAAAACTTTATCCAGCTCATACCTAGAAGCAATATCAAAATTTGAGCCCAAATCCGCTACTGTTTTTATAACTTCTGCAGCAGGATTCGCTTTTACCGCATAATAAATATCTGCATAAGGAAAAGAATTTTGTAACTTTAAATAATTCTTTTTTATTGTACGCAAATTAATTACCAAATTTGGAGTTTCCAACTTATCCGAAAACTCCAAAAAACGCTCCCATTCAGCATCCGAGATGTAATCTGATCGCTCAACCATAAGGCATTACCCCCATAGAAAGAAATATTTGCAAAATGCTTATTTAAGTATATAACATTTTAAAATTTTATGATATAGTTTTTTTATGGATTCAATAGTTCAATGGTTTACAAACACGCTAGGACAATATATAAGTGCTGAATTTGTTGTTTTTATCATCTCTGCCTTACCTATTTTAGAATGTCGTGGAGGCTTGCTTGCATCTTCCCTTTTGCAAATTCCAATTTTAAAAGCAATTCCAATTTGTGTTTTTGGAAATATTTTGCCCATTCCTTTTATTATACTTTTTATTAAAAAAATTTTTCAATGGTTAAAAAAAATAAATTTTTGCAAAAAACTAATTGAAAAAACTGAAGAACGTGCAATAAAAAAAAGCGACAAAGTTTCAAAAGGTGAATTTTGGGGTCTTTTAATCTTTGTCGGTATTCCTCTTCCCTATACAGGTGCATGGACAGGTTCTCTCATTGCTTCCCTTTTGGAAATGGACATAAAAAAAGCAATCCTTGCATGTTTTTTAGGCGTTTTACTAGCTACAATCATCATGTCTTTTTTGTCCTATGGCTTACTTGGATTATTTATTTAATACGTTTGCTTTTTGCCAATGTATTCAAAAATTTTTTCATAAGCAAAAAAGCACTTGGTGTCAAATTTGATTCATTGTCCATTTCCGTATGCATCATGCACCAAGTTAACGGCAGTTTTGCTTTTTCATGATTCATCACATTTCTAGCAAAATTTTTATCTTTTTGTAGATTACGCAAATATTCTTTTGCTTCTTCTTTTGGCAAAACTGTTAGTGCCACCGCGGGAATTCCTTGCGAAATAAATCCCGCATTATCACCATATGGAACAGGAGCTGTTATCCAACCTTGCGGACTTGTTCTTTTTGCTAAACTAATTGCACTTTCATAAAGTGCTGAAAATTGTTTTTGAAAATGTAAACTTCCTGATGCTTTACCGGCAGTAGAAACAACTAAAACTTCTCCACGCCCTGTTCCATCAAGAACAAAAATATCATCATTTACAATTCCCAGTCTCTTAAAAACTTGTGCTAAAGCAAATGAACCTTGTCTTTCTTGTAAATCATTTTTTTTATCTTTCAAAGTATTTGGCAAGCCCATCTCTTCTCCGTCTGTAAAAAAAATACGCATATTATGTTTTTCTATTGTATTATTTTTTATCCAATGTAATACTTGAAAAACTGCAGCACTATTATCATTTGCACCGGGACTTTTTTCAAATCTGTCATAATGAACTAAAACCGTTTTTATTCGATATTTCGGATCATATGCTTTTTGTGAAAATTTTATATAAATGTGATTTTTTCCCTCCAGAGAAATTACAGAAAAATCAACATTCATTTTTTCAATTAATGAGCACAAAAAATTTTTTCTATTTTGATTTGGAGCGATAAAATTAATAAAATCTTGATTTTGTATCACGCCTATCAAACCTGTGTTTTTGATTTATGTCGTGGTTATAATTACGAAAATTTTTTTTTTCATTTAATTCACGCGGTTCGGCTTCTTTGACACGCAATCGTCTGTTATCCAAAGGTTTACCATTTAATGTTGCAATTGCATCAATAGCGGCTTTATCATCATCCATTACAACAAAACCAAATCCTTTTGACTGATTTGTAAATTTATCATAAATAATATTTACACTTACCACTTCTCCATATTGAGAAAACAAATTTTGCAATGTTTCTTCCTTTGTTGAAAAACTTAAATTACCCACATAAATTTTTTTTGCCATATAACTTCCTTATAAAACTATTTTTCTTTCTTATATAATAAAGTGAATTTTTATTTTTTGCAAGTTTTGTTTTTTAATGTCTTTTTTTTTATGTCTTTTTTTTTTACAATTCGTTCAAAATCAAAATAATTATATAAATAAATTGAAAATTATGTTATTTTTTGATATATTATATGTATGGTTGAATCAGCAGAAAATTTAAATTCACAAGCAATTGAACTCGCCGCAGAAGGACATTACCCTGAAGCAATTGCCTGCTTCAAACGTGCAATATCTATGTCCAAAAAAAACTATCTTTTATGGTATAATTTAGGCATAACATACCGTGATTCCGGTAATTTACAAGGAGCTGCAGAAGCACTTACGCAAGCATATAATCTACAATCTTCGGATGCTGAAGTTTTTCAAGCATTAGCACATATATATTTTTTGCTTGATGATATAGATAGTGCATTTGAAATAAATTTTGAAGCGTTAGAACTTTTTCCGGATAATGCTCACATTTGGAACAATACGGGTGTACTTTATTTTTCTCAAGGAAAATATGACGAAGCGGCAGAAGCATTTGAAGTTGCTGTTTCAATATATCCATACTATTATGATGCTCTTTATAATTTACGTGACACTTATGCCGAATTAAATAATGAAGCAGGTAGAGTTGAATGTGAAGAACGTCTCAAAAAACTTTCAAATAATAACGGAAATTTTTATGCGTGAACGTGCTCTTGTAGTTTCTATCAACGATAATTTTGTGCTTGTACGACCATTAATTACCGATGCATGTATTGCTTGTTCCAACTCAAAATCATGTACTTCAAGTTGTGCAAAACCGGGCGAAAGTTTTAGTGTTACAAATCCTAAAAAACTCAATATAAAAGAAGGCGATATTGTTCGCGTTGAAGAACAAAAAATCAATATGATTATACAAGGATTTGTTTGTCTTCTCGGGCCCATTTGTTCCGCTATTGCCGGATATGTTTTTGCACCTGTTATTTTAGAAAAGTTCAATAAAGTTGCCACAGAAGGTAGCAGGGCATTATTCGTTCTTTTAGGACTTGGCTTATCAAGTGCTATTGTTCTTGCTTTTAATAAAATCTTTGCAAAACAAAAAAGTCACATTACTGAAATTCTTTAACAATGCGTAGTTGCCAATTCACTAATAGCTTTTGCCATATCTGATAATGCAACTTGTTTTTGCACAGCCCCATATTCAAATGCAACTTTAGGCATACCATATACAACAGAACTTGCTTCATCTTGCCCTAAAGTCCAGGCACCTTGTTTACGCATATTTGCTAGCTCTTCAGCACCATCACGACCCATTCCGGTCATAATAACACCTAAAGCTCTATTTTGATAATTTTTTACTATAGATTCAAAAAGCACATCCACAGACGGCCTATGTCCATTACGTGGCGGAGAATCGGAAAGACGAATAACATACGCCAAAGATTTTTTTTCAATATATATATGAAAGTTTCCCGGTGCAATAAGAATACGACCTGTTTTTAATAAATCTCCATCACTTGCCTCTTTCACTTCCAAAGGACAAATTGCATTCAAACTTCGTGCAAATTCAGCCGTAAAACCCGCAGGCATATGTTGCACAACTACAATTGGTTGACAAATTTTAGGAGATATTTTTGAAAAAATTTCACGTAACGCATTCGGTCCCCCTGTCGAAATACCAATGGCAATAATTTCAATTTTACCACCCTCACGCACAGGAACAATTGGCTCGCGTTTAAGGCCGGAAACAAAAACCGGTTTTTTTTGCACTACCGGAGTAGCATCTTTTGGTGCAGATTGTTTACGATAATTTTGTACAACAAATTCAATTTCTTCATTTGAAAAAGCACCTCTATTATGTGCCCTTGCATAATTTCCACCAAAGGCAAGCAAAAGCTCGGATAATCGTTCTGCAACTTTACCAATATCATTTGAAACGGAACCGGAGGGCTTTGTAATAAAATCGCTCGCACCTAGCTCCAAACATTTCATTGTAACTGCTGCACCTTCAGTTGCAATGCTTGAAAGAATTATAACAGGAATATCAATGCCCAACTTCTTGCGTTCTTTTAAAAACTCAAGACCGTTCATTACAGGCATTTCAATATCCAAAACAATAACATCAGGTTTTAATTGCGGAATTTTTTCCAATGCAAAAGCACCATTCATTGCTTTGCCTGCTAACTTCAAGCCAGGAGTATTTTCCACAATTCTTGAAATTAAGTTTCGCATTAATGCAGAGTCATCAACAACTAAAACAGAAACTTCATTCATATCATATTCCTCATACATTTTTTTGATACAAACATGCCCAGTTTGTTTTTAAAAACTCAAACTTAGTGTTCATTCCAAAAAGACTTTCTGAATGTCCAATAAAAAGATATGATTTCGATGCCATTGAATCCCAAAATCGATTTATTGTCGCCAATTGTGCAGCTTCATCAAAATATATCAAAACATTACGACAAAAAACAACGTCTAAATTTCTTTGCCCTGAATCATGTTTCAAATTATGATAGTCAAAGCGAACCGTTTTCATTAATTCTTCTCTAACTTGATATCCGCCGGCAACAATAGTAAAATACTTTTTAAGATATTCAGCAGGAACTCCCGTAATACGTGTTTCAGGATAAAAACCTTGCTTTCCAACCATAAGTGACTTCAAAGAAATATCCGAAGCTAAAACTTCAAAAGTAAAACCTGATGGTAAATATTCTTTAAGAACCATCGCAATTGTATACGGTTCTTCCCCTGTAGAACAACCTGCACTCCAAACACGAATTTTCCAATTTCCCTGTTTACGTTTTAAATCTACCAATTTAGGAATAACATAATTTATTAATGTATCAAAGTGAGGTTGATTTCTAAAAAATCGTGTCAAATTTGTTGTTACAGAATCCAACATTATGCGCATTTCTTCTTTATCGCTCATAATTAAACGATAATAATCTTGAACTTTTTCAAATTGTTTTTCACGCAATCGTTCTTTAAGTCGACTATCTAAAATTGAGCGATTAGTTGATGAAAAAGTAATGCCACTTTCGTCATAAATTACTTTACGAAATTGGTCGAATTCTACATCTGTAAGTAAATCTGCCATAGCAATATTTATTCTACACCTTAAAATTATTTTACGCAAGGTTAAACATTTTTTTACATTGCAAAATTTTACATACGAAATTCTTCTCCAAGATAAATCTTTCTGGCAATCGGTGAATCTAAAATTTCTTGTTGCCCGCCTTGTGCTACAATTTGACCCGTGCTGATAATAATTGCTCTGTCCGTAATTTCCAAAGTATCACGAACATTATGGTCAGTAATTAAAATACCAATACCACGTTGAGCAAGGAGTTTAACCATATTTTTAATATCTGCAACAGCAATTGGATCAATTCCTGCAAAAGGTTCGTCCAAAAGCAAAAATTCCGGTTCAATAGCTAAACTTCTTGCTATTTCCGTACGTCTTCTTTCCCCGCCGGAAAGCGTATATGCAGGCTGTTTTCTAATATGCCCAACGCCGAATTCCTCAATTAATTCTTCCAATTTCATTTTTTTTTCAACTTTGCTTAAATCACGACGAGTTTCTAAAACAGCCCAAATATTTTCCTCTACAGTTAACTTACGAAATACTGAAGCTTCTTGTGGCAAATACGAAATACCCATACGTGCTCTTTTATACATGGGAAGACGTGTTATGCATACATCGTTCAAAAAAACTTCACCCTGAGTTGGGCTATAAAATCCTACAATCATATAAAAAGTTGTTGTTTTTCCTGCACCGTTAGGACCGAGTAATCCTAAAATTTCTCCCTGATGCATAGAAAAATCAATTCCGCGTACAACTTGCTTTTTACCGAATGATTTATATAAACTATTTACACGCAAAACACTTGCCATAATTCCTCCGTCATTAGTCAGAAACACTACCGCGTACTTTTCCGTCCAAAATAATTTCTTCGGTTTTAATATTTAATAAAATTTCTTGTGCACGAAAAACATCGTTTTTTCTTTCGATTTTCGGATTCCCCGATAATTCCAAAACTTGTTGTGCTTTTCTATAAATAGCAACCGCACCCGAACAAGTATTTTCTTTTTGCTTAATTGAAACATCAATTTGCATAATTGCAATTTCTGTATCTTGTCTATATTCTATAATTTGAGCAGACGCATTTACATCATTTGCTTTATCAATCATATTTACATTTTGCTCAAGAACTGCAAGTTTTGTTTCTCTGTCATATTTCATTAAATTACATGAAAAGTCAAAACCGGCCTCATTATTTATACCCTTGATATTACCTGTAGCTTTTATAAAACGAAAGTCTTTACCGAAAAGCAAAATCTCATCTGCAAAAATTTCCAGTGTTTCGGTTTTGATACGTGCATCCCCTATAAGTTTTGTATATTCTTCTTTATCTCCGGTGTTGCCTTCCATTTTTTTTGCACTAAAAGTAATTACTTCTGCACATACGGTAACCAAAAAAACAAACATAAAAACAAAACAGGCAAATATTTTTTTATTTAACATCTTGTTTTCCTTCAATTAAAATTTGATCTTTTTCTGCTTCTTTGGCTAATTGTTCTTCAGTTAAATTCAGCTCATTTTCTGTAACAGAATCAACAATATCCGTCAAAATAGTTCCGGAAACTTCATCATCAAATTTATATGACATAGAAACACCACTAGCGGAAAAACCTTTTCCTTCAATTTGTATACGTATGGAGCTTTGCTTTTTTGCAGAAGCATATTCATCACCGTAATTTCCGCCACCGTTGCCAATAATTACAAGATCGTCTTTACCGCAAATTAATTGTTCGGTTTTTTCGCTCCAATGCACGTTTTGCCCTTTAACCGAAATATTTTGGTCATGACTCATAACATCAACGTCTGAAAATAGCGAATATTCTTTTTTTACCATATCCGCAACAATTAAACCACAAGAACCTGTCACTGTGATTTTATTATTTTCATCGTATAGAGTAAAAACAACATTTTTTGCATACATTGCATCTTCATTACGATATTGCTCTAACTTTGCGGCTTCTAAAACTGCGGACAATCTTCCGTCCTCCAAACGATTCATCTGTAAACCGGTAAAAGTAAACTCAGGAGCATCTTCGGAATATTCCTCGTCTTGTTCATATTTTAGCGAACATGAAAATGTAAAAAAAATCACTAAGCATAAAGCAAAAATTACAGATTTTTTCATTATAACAATTTTCTCATATTTCATGCTTTTTGTAAATATACTTACGATGTGTTTATTTTTGTAAATTTTGTATAATATTTTATTTATATCAAAAAAATTTTATAAAAATATTTTTTTTATTCAAAATTTTAATTTCAGATAAAATACGCTTTTTTTATATAAATTAAATAAAAAGTTTGCTTTTTTTTATATTTTATTACTGAATTTTATATGCAGTTTTAATGATTTTATAAATCTAACAATATTTTAACAATTTTTCAATAGTAAAATATTGTGAAAAACAGAAATATCCAAATATTCAAATGAAAATACAAAGACTTATTTACAAAATAGTGGCATACTAAGCATGGAGGATGTGAGTGATTATCAAAATAAAAGATATTCATGCACATATTTTATATTCCTAAAGTGAAAAGGGGAAAACGTAATGAAAACTATAAAAGTTATGTTGTTGATTGCTTTGGCAATTTTCATGGTTGGTTGTAACAATGCTATTGTTGCAGACAATGATCTCGTTGCTGCAGGAAGTGGTTCTCGTGCCACTTATAACGTTTCTACAGAAAGTGCACTTAAAACTGCTGTTAAAAATGCTAGAGCCGGTGACGTAATTAACTTGGGTGCAAATATCAAATTAACAAGTCAATTACAGCTATTAAACAGTGGAACATCAAGTAGCAAAATTAATTTTAATGGTCAAGGTAAAACTCTTGACTGTTCAGGTATTTCTTCAGGCTGGGGAGTAAAAGTAAACGGAAGTTATTGGAACATTTGTAACATGACAATCAAAAGTGCTCCAGACTGTGGCATAGTTTTCCAAAACGGCGGAAACAACTATGTTTATTATGTAAAAACTTTATACAACGGTGATTCAGGTTTACAAATTTATAATAATGCTTACAATAATTACATTTATAAATGTGAATCATACTACAACTATGACAGACCAACCGGTGGTGAAAATGCTGACGGTTATGCTTGCAAACTTTCAGGCGGAAAAAACAATAAATTTGAAGGATGTATCGCCGGATATAATTCAGATGATGGTTGGGATTTATATGGTCAACCATATTCAGTTTATATGTATTCATGTACTGCAAAATTCAATGGTTATATTAATTCATCAAACCAAACTACACCTAATGGAGACGGTAACGGCTTCAAATTGGGTAAATCCGGTCAAAGTGTTGTTCACTATTTGAAAGATTGTCAATCATATAACAACTTAAGTTGTGGTTATGACGGAAATGGTAATACAGCCCGAATGTCAATCACAAACTGTAAATCATATAATAATAAAAAATACCAATGGTACCGCATCACTGGTATTGCAAATCAATAATTAAAAATACGCTATGAAAGATTAGATGAGTGGCGGACTCAGACTAATCTAACACCTCCTTAACTTAAAAGTGCCGGGTGGCTACCGGCACTTTTTTTTTGCTATAGATTTTACAATAAAATCATGTTATAATTTAATGATTTTATTCATTTTGGAGGATTATTATGAAAAAACTATTTACATTATTTTTAGCTTTTTTTTGTCTTATCGCTTTCAGCTGTCAAAAAACAACTGTAACTATCAACAAAGTTGAAGATTTATCAAATAAAAAAATCGGTGTACAAAGCGGTACTACAGGCGAAACGTATGTTCAGGAAAACTTTCCAAAAGCTAAAATCAGCTCTTTTAAAACAGGTATGGATGCAGCATTAGATTTAAAAAATGGTGCAATTGATGCTGTAATTTTGGACGAACTTCCGGCAAAAGAAATCGTCTCGAAAAATCCAGCTTTGACTATTATCGATGTTGATTTGACAACTGAAGCATATGCCATTGCAGTAAAAAAAGATAACACTGAATTACTCAATTCCATTAATGCAACAATTGCAACAATGCGTACAAACGGTGATTATGAAAAATTGGTTAATTCTTTTATGCCAATTGACGGGAAAATCATTGTACCGCAATCTTTGGAGCTTTCAGGTGAAAAAACCATAAGACTTGGAACAAATGCAGCTTTTCCTCCGTTTGAATATGTTGACGGAAAAAATATTGTTGGCTTTGACATTACAATGGGACAATATATTGCAAAAGACTTTGCAACAAAATTGGAAATTGTCGATATGGCTTTTGACAGTTTAATTCCGGCATTAGCCTCAGGCACAATTGATTTTATTGCTGCAGGTATGTCTGTAACTGAAGAACGCAAAAAAAACGTTGACTTTTCAGATCCGTATTATGAATCAAAACAAGTAATTATTATAAGAAACGATACCACAAAATAATATGTTTCAAGCAATTTATGATACAATGATTTCCGGTGAGCGCTGGATTCTCATTGCTAAAGGTTTAGGCGTAACTGTTCTCATTGCTTTTTGTGCAATTCTAATTGGTACGGTTTTAGGTTGCATTTTTGCATTAATGAAAATATCATCAAAAAAGATTCTTCGCATTTTTGCAAATATTTATACGACTATTATTCGTGGCATTCCTTTAGCAACTCAACTGATGATATTTTATTTTGTTATTTTTGCTCCGTTAGGATTAAACCGATTGCTTGTGGCAATTATTGCATACGGCATTAACTCAGGAGCTTATTGTACGGAAATTTTTCGTGCCGGCATTCAAGGTATTGATAAAGGGCAAACAGAGGCCGGTCGCTCTTTGGGTCTAAGCAAAACTCAAACACTTTGGAAAATTATTTTGCCACAAGCTGCAAAAGCTGTAATGCCTACATATACTAATGAATTTATTGTTCTTATTAAAGAAACTTCTGTTGCAAGTTTTATTGCAGTTGCAGATTTAACAAAAGCCGGAGATATGATTAGAAACGCAACATACAATGCATGGATTCCGTTGTTGACTTGTGCCCTAATTTATCTATGTCTAACTCTTGGTCTAACTAAATTTTTTGCAGTTGTTGAAAAAAGGATGGCTCGAAGTGATAGAAGTTAAAAACCTTCATAAAAACTTTGGTAATCTTAAAGTTTTGCAAGGCGTTACAAATACAATAAAAAAAGGCGAAAAAGTTGTTGTTATAGGTCCGTCAGGTTCAGGAAAAAGCACATTTTTACGCTGTTTAAACTTACTTGAAGTTCCCGATGCCGGGACAATTCTTTTTGAAGGCACAGACATCACAGACAAAGAAACAAATATTGATATTTATCGCCAAAAAATGGGTATGGTTTTTCAGCATTTTAATTTATTTCCTCACTTAACTGTAATGCAAAATATTACTCTAGCACCCATTACACTAAAATTAGCTAGTAAAGATGAAGCTGAAAAACAAGCAGTTGAATTATTAGAAAGAGTCGACTTAGCGGAAAAAGCCCGTGCGTATCCATCAACATTATCAGGTGGACAAAAACAACGCATAGCCATAGTACGTGCTCTTGCAATGAATCCTAATGTAATGCTTTTTGATGAACCCACAAGTGCACTTGATCCTGAAATGGTCGGCGAAGTTTTAAATGTAATGAAACAACTTGCTAACGAAGGCATGACAATGGTTTGTGTCACACATGAAATGGGTTTTGCTCGTGAAGTTGCAGACCGTGTACTTTTTATGTATGACGGAATTATTTTGGAAGAAAATACTCCTAAACAAATTTTCACAAATCCGCAAAACGAACGAACTAAACAATTTTTACAAAGCGTACTCTAAAAAAAAGGATACACAGGATATTAAATAAAACACCCGTGTATCCTAAAAATCTTTTTACAAACTTATTTTTCTAATATAAACTCAACGCGGCGATTTTTCCACCAGTTTTCACGATCCGCTCTTTTTACAACCGGTATACGTCCACCTTGTCCAACTGTAGAAAGACGAGAAGCAGAAACACCGTTTTTAATCAAGGTTTGCTTTACAAATTCAGCACGTTCTAAAGAAAGAGGTACCAGCGGAATATTTTTTTGTCCATTCACAATCGTTGATGTTTCTTCTTCTTCAGTACCACTAATATTATTTGCATGTCCTTCAATTGTTACTTTATAATCTTGGAACTTATTCAAAATTTCAGCAATACGTTTAAGAACCCTAATATTGTTATCAATTTTGTCTTGAGGCAAACCATTATTTGGATCTACATCTTTACCAACAAAGTCTGCTTTATCACTGCGGAAAATAATTGATGGAACTTGCATTTTTAAAACATTGCCCATGCGAATTACCAAAACATCAATTGGGATTTTTCCTTCTAATGTTGATGTCATACCTAACTCATCTGTTACGCTAAATACGAACGGATAATCCATTGCTGACTGAACTAATTCACCATTTTTACCGCGACCATCCCAAATTATTCTTTCGGTAATAGTTTTTTTACCCGACGTTCCCCAGAATTGTCTTCCGTTTTGTGGATCGTTAATATCAAAAGACCATTTTGTAAAAGGTGCATCGGAATCTGCTTTCAAAGCAATGAACAAATCATCTGCCTCGCCGTCATTATCCGGACTAAAATATTCAGGTGCAGTTTTTACATTTAGTCGTGGCGGTGTTATAGAACTAACAAAAGGTGTGGAATTAACAACAATCTTATCTCCTTTAACATACTCCAATTCTAACAAACCGGAAAATTTACCTTCCACAACTTTACCTTTATCATTTAAGCCGTCCCATGTAATTTGTGCCGGAAGATTTTTTGTATCCTTACTTGACCAACTTCTTACTGCATTTGAACTATCTTTTTTACCTTCTGTAACAATGCTAAATTTCCAATTGGCAACTCCATCTTTCGGAGTTGTCATTATTGAGAATCGTTGTACATCTTTTATATTATCAGCATTTGGACTAATTCCGTTCAAATCTGCCGTTACATAAGTTTTTACAACTCTGTTATCAATATTTATGCCGTCAATAACTTTTTCTATTTTATTTCCTGCGTCATCAGTACATGAAATAATAAACTTATACAAACCGTCTGCTACAATATTACCCGTTTCGTCATGTCCATTCCAATCGAAACTTTCCGCCTTACCTTTCCACGTAAATGACTTTACTGCCTTTTTATTAAGATTTTCAAATGATGCATTCCAAATTACTTCTACACTTGAATCTTTCAGCTTTACAGGCAAAATATCTTTATTGCCATCGCCGTTAGGAGAAAAAACCAAATAAGGAACTTCAACGGAAATATTTGGAGCAACAGTATCCAAGTCAAACACAGATGATGCAGTTAATGTTTCACTACCGTTCACACTAACGGTTTTCAAAGTTGCATAATAAACTCCGTCCTCCGCTATTTTTCCATCATCTTTTTTGCCGTCCCAAATAAAAGAAGCAGGTAATGATTTTTTAGCTTCAACTTTTTTTACGGACTTTCCGTCTCCATTATAAATATTTAATTCATAACTCTTAATTCCACTTGTGCTTTTTGTCACTGGAGTAAATACAATATTGTCTTGAATTTTATCCCCATTTGGACTAAAAGCTTTTAAATTCACAGTTAAAATAATTTCAGTTTTACTTGTATCTAATTGAAAAGAAGGTGTTGCAGTTGTAAATGAATTTCCCGCAGCATCCGTTGCTGAAATTTTATAAACATAATGTCCGTCCGGTGCAAGTTTGCCATCTTCTGTTATACCATTCCATTCTATTGTTGTAGGTGGTAACTCAGGAAAAGACCAAGTTTTAACTATTTTGCCTTTTTCATCTTCTATTGTCGCATTCCAAAGTCTTTCTTTAGAGGTCTCTTGAGTAATTTTCAAAACATCTAATTGACCGTCGCCATCCGGAGAAAAAACGAAATTTGGATTATCTACAATCAAACTTGCACTTGGAGCAGTATTATCAATTGTAATATTTCGTTGAATAAACGCTTCTTGCCCGTTATTAAACAAAGCATTAAAAACTACAGTATAATCACCGTCAAGTAATTGAACACCCGCATCATTTTTACCATCATATATGATAGTTTTAGGTGCTGTAGTACTTCCTTCAAATTTACGCATAACTTTATCTTCAGAATTTTTAATTACAATTTCCCAATTTGTTAACCCGCTTGCATTTGGCATTGAAGGTTCAATTGTTAAAAAATCCTTCACACCATCGCCGTTTGGACTAAAAGGACTATCCTTCACAAGCATATTCACAGAACGCGGTACTGCATCATAAATAATATTTGTTACCTCTGTGATTTCATTTTTGTTTCCTGCTCGATCAATTGCTTCAATCTTATATGTGTAAACACCTTCTGCAACAGGACTTCCGCTATTGCTTCTTCCGTCCCACTCAATTGTTACCGGCGAGGTATTTTTCCATTCAAACGATTTTACACTTTCACCGTTAGCATTTATAATATTGGCAGTCCATAAATCTTCAACGGAGCCACTTTGTTCAAATTTTACAGTTGGCTTGTTTCCTGCACCAAAAATTTTTGCACCTTCCGAAGGTTGAACCAAATCTATATCCGGTGCAGTGTTATCAACATAAACAAGCATTGGAACGGTTTTTGCTTCATTTCCATTATCGTCTTTTGCTGTCAAATAATATTTATATAAACCGTCAGGGGCAGTTTCCCCGCTTTCTAAAATTCCATTCCACATTACATTTTCAGGAATATTAACACCTTGCTTTGGTGCAAAAAGCCTTTTAAGCGTTTTGAAAAAATCTTTGCTAAACAAAGATTTCGCCACAGATTTAGGAGTTTCCGGCATTGAAATTTTATTACCGATAGTACGAACTATATTATCATTTTCATCTGTAATAATAAAATTCCATTCACTAATATATCTTTTATCCTGAATTTTTATCGGTACAATCAAAGCATCTTGCACACCGTCATTATTCGGACTGATATAAACAATTTTTTCAGTTTCCGCTTTTTTGGCAGAAAGCGTTTCTTCCATTTCAGGAATTTGTTCCAATGTCTCCAAAGCATCTTGGGCAAAAATATTTATCGTTAAAAAACAAAAAAAGCAAATTATATGTATAAACTTTTTCATTTTATTCCCCCCATAAAATAATTACCGGTTTTTCATTATCTTTTTGTCCTGCACGAATTGTCACACCGGCACTAGCTGCATGAATGTTGCCATCAATATACCTATAACCACCGGAAATATCCATTTCACTTTTTGACCAACCTTGTTTAACAAAAATGGAATCATCTTTTTTTGATGTCGTAAAATTAAATTTACAAGACAAAGATGCAGAAGGAATAATTACTTTTTGAGTTTGAATCGTTTCTCTCATATTAAATTCCCAACCGGTTTTTAAACTTACCACATTAAAAATCAAAAAATCTAAAGCACAATTAAAAACTACGTTTTGAACATATGGAAATGATAAATCTAAAGAAAGACCTGTTTTAAAATTTTTAAAATTCATTAAGTTACCGGCAAACCCCATACGAATTGTAAAAGGCGAAGGAAAACCACTTGAATTTTCACCGTAAAGTCCTCTAACATTTGGATTATATGCTTTTCCTAAACCTGTTACGGCACAAGCCCAACGACAATCACTCATGAAGGGTAACCATTTTATCGTATGTAAATTGCACCACAAACCTAAATCTGCACCCACGGACCAGTTGTCACCAAATGAACCGTAAAGCCCCATTCCGACATATAAATCATCAATTAAATCCTTGGCAAAAGCACCGCGAATCATAAAACTGTTGCCAAAATTCAAAGCACCTTGCGTCATTGATACAAACTGAAAGTCTGCAGCAGCAACACCGATTCTTGAAGGGAAAAGCATTCCCAATTGTGCTGCCCCACCCTTCTGCTTTTCAAAACCGGAGGCAAGAGCAGCTTCATTACTTTGAAACAAAAGACTACCGGATAGTTTCAAAGTAAAGCGTTGTTCGCCGGCAACTAATGCAGGATTTACTGCAATATCTTCCACCGCTACAGATTGAATTGCTCCGCCGGTCACAGAATTTCCAAAGGATAATGCTTCAGGGGACACAAAATTGTACATGTCCTCTCCATACATTGGCGGATTATAAGCGAAAACAGATATGACTCCCGCTATAACCAAAAGAATAGAAAATAAATATTTTTTCAACATGACTTCTCCTATTTCAAAAACATTTTAATATGATTGTAGTTACACAATCGCTTTAATCATAGCGTATAATAACATTTTTTTCTACTGTACAATTTGATTTAAATGCTATAAAATATTGTTATGAAACACGACATATTTTTAGACGATGTTATCAGAAAAATACCAAACTTCCCAAAGCCCGGAATTTTATTTTATGATATAACGGGAATTTTAATTAATCCACCGGCATTTTCATATTGTATAAATAAAATGATAAGTTTATACAAAAAAACCGATATCGACTCAATTGCCGCTATCGAAAGTCGTGGATTTGTTTTTGCCGCACCATTAGCAGAAGCATTAGGATTACCACTTGTTTTAATTCGCAAAAAAGGCAAACTTCCCGGCAAAACCTTCAGTGCTTCATATGCATTAGAATATGGTACAGCTGAAATTGAGGTTCATCAAGATGATATTAAAAAGGGGCAAAAACTCTTAGTTGTAGATGATTTAATCGCAACAGGTGGTACACTAAATGCGACAAAAAACATAATTGAACGAGCCGGAGCATCTGTCACTGAATTTTTCGGTATTGTAGGTTTGCCTTTTTTAAATTACAAAGATAAACTTGGCGACACGCCTGTCACAACATTAATTGAATATTTTAGTTAATCAATCTAAATTATTTTCTGCAATTTCTGCAGCCATATAAACTAAATCTGCACACGGACGCTTTTTATAATATTCATGCGTACGTTTTTCCGGAGTTGGCGATTGTGCACCAGGTAGTCCCAATAATTCTTTACAAACGATTGAGCCGTTTTTCTCAATGAACTCTTTAGCCATTTTTTGAATTAATTCATAATGATTTTTCTTTTCGATTCCATCATTATCACTTTCAGGCTCATAACCATTTTTCAAACCGGCTATAAAAAACATACCGCTAACAGCACCGCATACTTCACGTAACCTTCCCATGCCACCTCCGAAAGATGAGGCAATTTTTACGGCAGTTTGTGCAGTCAATCCCGTTTCCTTAAACCATTCTTCATCGGCAAAAGCGGTCACAACCGCTTGACAACAGTTATAACCGCTTTTAAAAAGTGCCTTTGCTTTTTGTGCTTTTGAATTTTCTTCATTCATAATTTATACGACACAAATATTTTATATTTCTACACCAAGATTAATTTGAGCTATGGAAAGCAATGCTATCGGTACGGAATATGACGAACATGAAATATAATTCAATCCCGCATCCATACAAAACTTAATATTTTCAGAACGTGCACCATGTTCACCGCACAACCCAATTGATAAATCAGGACGAGCAGCTTTCCCGCGTTCCGTAGCAATTGTAATCAATTCTTTTACACGCGGATCCAATATTGCAAACGGATTGCCTTCAATCAAGTCAAACATCGTATAATCAGGCATAAAAATCTTAAAATCATCACGTGAAAGTCCAAGTGTAGTTTGTGTCAAATCATTTGTACCAAAACTAAAAAACTTTGCATAACGAGCAATTTCACCTGCACCGATTGCAGCACCAGGTAACTCAATCATCGTTCCAATGTTAATAGGCATATTATTAACATTTTCTTTTGCACATGTTTCTTCTGCAATTTCAATTAATCCCTTATATGAGTTTCCTTCAATCTTCTTTCCATAGACAATGAGCTTCAATTCAGATGAATTCATAATAATTGGAACCATTACTTCCGGAGCAACAGCCACTTTTTCCTTTTTTAATTTACAAGCCGCTTCATAAATTGATTGAACTTGCATTTCATAAATTTCAGGATAAGTAACTGCAATGCGACATCCACGATGACCTAACATAGGATTGCTTTCTTTTAATGAATTTATGCGAGCTTGTAATTCCGTTTTGGACATTTTAATGCCATTTTCCTTAAAATGTTCAAGTAACGCATCTGCTTCCTTTTCATTATGTGGTAAAAATTCATGTAAAGGAGAGTCTAACAAACGCACTGTAACATGTTTGCCCGCCATTACTTTGAAAATGCCATAAAAGTCTTTTATCTGCATTTTCTTTAGCTGAGCTAACATTTTTTTGCGTTCTTCATCCGAATCAGCCAAAATCATACTACGAAAAACATTAATTCTATCATCTGCAAAAAACATATGCTCCGTGCGACAAAGTCCAATACCATCTGCACCAAAGCTTAAGGCTAATTCCGCCTCTTTTGGACTGTCCGCATTTGCACGAACGGTAAAATCGTCCAAGTGTTTTTTGCAAACATTAACCATATCAAAAAGGCCAAGTTTATCAGGATTGGGCTGAACAAGTTTTGCTTCTCCCTTATAAATGCTAGGAGTACCATAATATGGAACATTTAATGTAATATAATCACCGCTATTAATAACCATATCACCGATTGTTGCTTTTTTACCTGTAATTTTCATATCGGGACGTACTAAAGAAATTTTGCCGTATTGACGAGCAACTACGGAAGCATGTGCTGAATAGCCTCCTTCATTTGAAAGAACTCCAGTACTTTGTTCAATAGCCTTAACATCACCGGCATAAGTTGCACTCATCAACAGTATGCATCGTGTATCTTCACCTTTTTGTTTTGCAAGACGTTGTGCATCAATTAATTCATCCGTTGAAAAATATACACGTCCAACAGCAGCTCCCGGAGCACCGGCAATTCCACCCTCAAGCGTTTGCAAAGATTTTACCGATTCAACATCAATTACAGGATGTAATAGCTCACTTAATTGCGATGGTTTGAAAGCCTTAATTAATGTTTCTTCATCGATAAGTTTTCGTTTTAATAAATCAAAATATAGTACTAATAAACTTGCGGTGGAACGTTTTTCTACACTTTTTTGTTCAATTACCCAAAGCCTTCCATTTTCAACTGTAAAGCGAATTTGACGAATATCTTTAAATTCATCTTCTAAAAGACTTGAAATTTTTTCCAGTTGTTTTTTATATTTTGAATCAAGTAGATGAATATCCTTACCGGCTGTAAATAATTCATTATATGCCTCAGCATAAAACTGACCTTGAATTTTTTTCTCACCGGTAACAACATTACGTGTCATACATGAACCGGAACAAGAATTTTTAGTATAATTTCCGTAAACCATCGGATGAATGAGAATAGCTGTATCACTATCATTTTGTTCATTAATATATAAAAGTTCACTAAGTCGTTCCAATACAATGCATGCTTGTTTTTCAGCAGACTCAAAAAAACCTTCCGGCATACGAGACTCAAATTTTGCAATTAATTTGTCCGGATTGTCATTTTCATGAATTAATTTTTCAGTTGCTGTAATATCCGCAAGTGTTTCATCAATTTCCTTAATGCGTTTTTGAAATTCAGTCTTATCTTTACCTTTTGCATCCGCTTCATCAATTTCAGCAATTGCCTTTTCAATTTTTAAAGCACCTTGCATCAAAAACAAAAGCTCATTACACGTAAAAACAGCACCTACTTTATCAGCAAACCCGTTAATAGTATCCTTTGCTAAACCAATATTATGTAAAAGAGGATACTGAGCGATTACCATTGTCGGTGAAACAACATATTTTAAAAGCAAAGGATGGTCTTTATCTCCATATTTTTTACCAACTTCCAACCCGAATTTATCAAAATATTCTTTTAAATCCGCCTCATAATTAAGATCTTCAATGAGATCTGAAATTTCACTGTCAAAAATTAAACCCGGTAAAACCGGAATATCCATTTCAGCCAAATCTACAGCTAACTGTGCACGAATACCCAACGAGCTTTTATCTACAGATTTTGCAAGACCTTTACCTTGTGAAAAATAATATATGTGTTTTTTTTGATCCTTATTAAATGACATAACTGCTAATCTCCCTTTTTATACTTTTTTATTAAAATAATGGCAAAATAGTTCCCGGAGCACCTTGTAAAAACGCTTCAAACATAGGACTGGCACCTTGTGCAAAATATCTTTTTAATTTTGCAACATCTTTTATATCATCACCGGCAACAACAAATTGAATGCTACTACCGTGTTTAACTTTTCCCCATTTAAAAAGTGCGTTAATATCTGCAATGCGTTCTCCGTCATAATAAACGAAAATTTGCAATTTAGGATACTTATTCTGATAACTGGCAATAATTCGTTTCCATGCTTCAACGTTTCCATTATGGAAAAGTTCGTTCGTAACAGGAACAGAAACCATCGGTGTCATTTTTCTCAAAGATGTAGGACTAATAGCAACTGTCGGCTTTTTAACTTGATCGCCTTTTGAGCTTGAACCAAAAGAAAATGAACCGCCCGAGCTTTCCACCGCTTTTTTAGTTACAGACTTTGTCACTTTTACAGGAGCTTTTTCAACAGCTTTTACTTTTTTATAAGTATATGAACCTTTTAAGAAATCTTCAGTTGTCTTTATTTTTTTTCCTAAAAGCAAATCCCCGATCTTTGCAACAACGTTCCGACAAATATCATCTGCTGCTTTTTTTACTTTATAGCCGGCATAAATTACAACAAGCTCATTTTTACGAAAATCTGCAATATATTCTTTATGTTCAGGATTTTTTGGATTGATACAAATAGCACCTAAATCAGGATGATGGTAAAGAAGAACTATTTCACAAACTTTCCATTTTGAAACTTCAGCAAAAAAGGTCTCTGAATCAACAGAATTAATCAAATTAACTGACAAAACCGCATAGCCCCATTTTTTTACTAAAATTTCATACAGAGCCATAGGTGCATCGGAAGCTAAAAATTCTTTACTTAACACTAAGTCGTTAATTTTGTCTGCAATATGTATTTGCCCCGCAACACTGTCAACAAGCTCATCAATGTTTTGGTTAAAATTTCGAGCAAATTCGCTCATGGATACTCCTCCAAACAAATTATATTAGATACAAGGATAATGTATTATTAAAAAATTACAAGAACCTAGCTCAGCTTTTCATTATAAACTAAAAGTAAAAAGAATGAAACCATGAAAGGCATAAAAAACTTTAAAAAATGATACAAAAATTTAAAAGGCTGACTGAAAAAGCACTTTCTTTATCAGCCAGCCCCCTCCTAATAACCAAAATCTAATTACTTAGATCTTGAACGACGTGTTTTTCCGGAGTCAACAACACCTTTTGATGTTGATTTTTTAGCTGTAGACTTTGTATCTGCTTTTTTTGCAGTTGTCTTTTTAACTGTTTTTTCCGGAATTGACTTTGTATCAGCACCTTCATTTACTGCAGCTAAAAGCTGAGCAGAAGGAGAAGATGTAGCTTCTACATTGCTAGCTGTAACATCATCGCTTGGAGCAAATGATTGAGATAGGTCAACACGTACAGTTGAACGACGGCGACTAAATGATGCAAAGGCTGCATCTTGGAAACCTTTTGAAACACTGTGTAAGAATTCATTAAGAACGTTTGCCATTCCATCAAGAGTTGCTTTTTTACGTTTAATGGAAGTAATATCCATATCCATCAAAAGACCCGGTTGAATATGGAACGGATTAATCATATAGTCGAAGCGATCAAATTCTTTTTGTAAAAACGAAAGGCGTTCTTCCATAACACGTCTTTCAATAGGATATTGATAATCGTACATTGATTTAAGTTTGTTACGCATAATGATAAGTTTTGAACGAATCTTATCTTTTTCATATAAGTAAGTTTGATTCATTTCTTCAACTTCAGTATCATTTGGTTTTACAAAAGACACTTCGTCCCAAACTTTTGCCGTATCTTCATAAATTGGATCGCCGTTTTTCTTATAGCGTGAAATAATCTTCTTCTTATATAAAGCCGCTAAATCATCAAAGTCCGCAATACGAGTAAAACGTTTTGAATCATCGTAGTCTGTATTAAGAACGTCCCAGAGATGTTCTACTTCCGTAGCAAAACTAGCTAATTGAACACGATATGCCTCACGTTCGTTAATGAGCTGAGCATTGTCATAATATTTCAAGCAAATTGAGTAGCGTTCATCCGGAAGATTTGCAACGTCCGTATCTTCATATTCACGAAGAACAAGCTCACGAGCATTTTTCAAGTTTTCGATATATTGATAACCCATTTTTGATGTATCAAGAATAGATGTCAATGAGTTAATTATCGTATTAAATCCGCGGTTACGAATATTTTCAAGGTCAATAATCTTTTTCAAGTTTTCACGAATATTCATTTGGTCAAAAGTTGCCGGATCGATTTCCGCACGAAGATCTTCAATGCGGTCGAAAAGTTCTTTTGCCATAATTTGATAGCGTTTACTCTTTGGATTATCTTTATCATCATCGGTCATTTTTGTAACGCCGTTCATTTTTGCGAAAACCAATTCGCCGTCTGTCATTTCATCAAGACCTTCATCAATGCGAGCATTTTTAATATTTTCAACTTCTTTATCCAATTGCTCCATGATGTGTTTTGATAACAAGTCTTTAATCAAATATTCAACCGTTACTTGATAATGGAAAATAGGACTGATAAGTTCTGAGTCCAAGATATTTATTGAAAGTTTAACATCTGTAACTGTTTTAGGCTTATGGATATTATCCTTGAAAGCACATTTTACAATTGAATATGCATTTTCACCACGAACAAAAGCACCTACGTCCGTTTTTTGACGCAACAAAGAGTTTGTCAATGTTTCCAAATCGTTAACACCGCGTTGAACGTGCCCTTGCAAGTGTCCGTACATATTTACAATTGATTTTTCAATCTCTGCCGTATTAAATTTATCTGCACCACCTACAGCATCCAACAAACCGGCAATTTCTTTTGGTGTATAGCGGTTTAAAACTTTCATTTCTTCTTTATCAATGAAGTCACGAACTTTTTTTACCATTTCATCTTCAGATGTTACAATATAGCGGTTAAACATATTTTGATAGTTCTGATTGAAATAGTTGTACAACTTTTCTTTCATACCACCCATAATGTCTAATTGCTCTAAAACTTCCGAAGGGAGTTTAGCTGTAACGTGATGAAGCACTTTATTTGCTTCTTCTTCAAGAAGTTTGTTTACCTCTTCCTGTTGATCGCGATAATCCTGAGCCAATGAGTTTCTGGAACCAACTGCACTAGGTGTTGTTGGGTCGAATACGTTAGGGCTTTTACGGATGTCAAGACTACTCATAATATCTCCTTTAATAATTTATTCCTAATGATTTTGCAGAATAACTCTACATACTAAATTATAAACAAAGTTTTCCAAATGTAAAGCATTTTTTTTTTTTTTTGCATTTTTTTTTTATTTTTTGCAACGTTTATTGCAAAATATCTAAAATATGCTATTATATAGTTAATACGGATAGATAAAGTATCGGAGGAAACGATGAAAAAAATTATTTTTTTAATAAGTCTTATCTTTATTCTTGCAGGAATGTCTTTTGCCACGGAACGTACAGAAGGAGCAACTTTTTATATTGTTATTGATAAATCCATCTCTATGGAAGAAAGTGGTGCTTTTGAACAAGTTAAATCATGGCTGACAACTGATTTTATTCCAAAAAAAATAATAGCCGGTGACAGACTTGTGCTTTATACTTTTTATGGAAGAACGGAAAAAGTTGCAGACATCATTTTAAATACTGACAGTGACAAAAGCAAGCTTTATGAAATTTTAGACATATTAAAAGCCGACGGCAAATTTACGGACATCGGTTTAGCTGTTGAAACAGTTCGTCGCGTTGCTGCTAAAGAAAGTCCCGGACGTCTTACTTCAATGATAGTTATCACAGACTTAAAGCAAGAAGCCGATTTTTCTTCACCGTTTGCCGGTGTTTATGCTTTCCAAAATCGATATATGAAATATGATAAAATCACTTCTCATGGCAGAGACTGGTATGAAATTAGCGTACGTATTCCTCCTGAAGCTGATGCAATGGCAAAACAACTATATGCAATTATTGCAAATTCACCGGCAAACAGAGATTTATAATACATATATATGAAAAAAAAACTTCTCATTATTTTTATTATTATTACTTTTATTTTAGGTGCTTTGTTAATTGGTCGTTTTGTATTTTTTCATCAAAAACCAATAATGACCGGTTCAAAAACAATTGTACCTAAATCAAAAGACTCAGCAACGCAAAACACTACATCTTCGTTGGATAGTGAAGAAAAGATGCAAGTAACGTTAACATCTTTCATTCCGTTAGAAAGCGATGAAACTCTAATCGGTACACATTCCATCGATTTAAACAACGATACTTTTGAAGATCAAATTGTTGCAATAAAAAAATCAACATCACCTTTTATCACTTTAATAGTAGGACTTTATAAACCCAAACTTACAAAATATGAAAGAACAATGGAAATTGCAACAGAAATATCACAAGTAAAAACTTTTTCATTCACCACAATGGATATTACGGGGGAAAGAAAAAATACTCTTCTTTATTCAGGATTTACAGACACAAACGATTCCGTTTTACAGGCATTTAACGGCTCAGTTAATGACTACGGTGTTTTTGTAATGCATAAAATTGTTGACTTAAAGTCTGACGGTTCAATCTATATTGAGCAGATACAAAGAACGGATGCTTATGCCATGTCTTTAGTAAACGGAGAAAGTTTTCCAATTTGGGTTTATAGTTCCGATACAGAAAATAATAAAGAAAGTTTTGACCAAATTCAAACTAAATATACTTGGGATAAAACTTTTCAAATGTAT
The DNA here is from genome assembly GCA_012520945.1 of Treponema sp. Lineage (GTDB taxonomy): Bacteria > Spirochaetota > Spirochaetia > Treponematales > Treponemataceae > JAAYNH01. Next base: position 36,548 of record JAAYNH010000002.1, read on the forward strand.
TCAAAACAATATGAAACTCGTGTTGCCGGAAATAAAATTGCCGCAAAAGAGCTAGCTCGCATTCAAGACGGCACCGTTGAAACTTTTATTTCCTTTTTGGACGGATTATGGTTTCAATCTGCTAACAAAACCGACGAAACTCGATATTTGTTTTTTGATAAAGCAGAAAATGAGATTGTATTTTTACTGGATCAAATTCAAGAGATTTATACAATTACAAACAGTACAATCCGTCGAAGCGGAATTTTTATGTCCGCTGCTAATAAAAGTATTCAAAATTTAACTCGACGTCTTGACATTACATTAGTTAGCACAGACACAATTCGCATAAGACTAAATGATGATTTGCGCATGAGTATAAAAAGTGATTCTGTTTGGGACGGACAATATAAAAAAATGACCGGTAAAATTCAAAACACAGAAAAAAAGACAAATTCATTAAAATCAAATCCAATTTCATTACTTAAAACAATTAAGGAGCCTTGGCAATTTCTTGACGGTAACCGTGTTTCTTTTGAAAACAATCAATTTATAATTCATAATGATCAAGGTTCACAGGAGTTTGCAATTTCACAAATTGAAATTAAAGGAAAAACTTTGCTACAATGTAAATCTGATGGAAAATATTTTACACATAAATTTTATGATATAAAAAAAATTGAAATGCCTAAAGACTCATCAAAAGAACTAATAGAACTTATTCCCGTTTTAGTTAATACGGACGGATATTTTCCAACAAATGAAGCAACTATAAAATTAGAAAGAGTCATTGCAACAAATTAAAATCTACTATAAAATATAAACAAGCTCATAAAATTTGAGTGTGCATATTTTTTTTCAAGGACAATATTATGAAGTTTATTTTTTTAGGACCTCCCGGAGCAGGAAAAGGTACATTAGCCGCAAAAGTCGCCCTTTCTTTCAATATACCACACATTTCAACAGGTGAAATTTTTCGTACTGCAATCAAAGCAAAAACACCACTTGGATTAAAAGTACAAGAAATTATTGATGCCGGTTCTCTTGTTAGTGATGACATAACAATAGAGTTGGTTAAAGATCGCTTAACAAAAGACGATGCAAAAAACGGCTTTATTTTAGACGGATTTCCGCGCACAATTGTGCAAGCAGAATCATTAGCTACTTTTTGCAACATTGATTCGGTTGTAAATTTTGACATTGCCGATGAAGGCGTTGTTGAGCGTCTTTCCGGTCGCCGAGTTTGCAAAAACTGCGGACAAAACTTCCATGTAACTTTTATGCCTCCTAAAACGGAAAGCAAGTGCGATGCTTGTGGCGGTGAACTTTATATCCGTGACGATGATAAAATTGATGCTATTAAACATCGTTTGGATGTGTACCGCAAACAAACGGCTCCTCTTATCGATTTTTATCGTAACAAAAATTTACTTACGGACATTGATGCTCGTCCTGCGACAGAAATCATTTTAGGCGAATTTGAAAGTAAATTTTCAAAATAGTTTTTTTCTTTACTGATAAAAGACTAAACTCTTAAATTTTTTTAATTATCTTTTAATAATATGTGTGGTTTTTTATATTGTTTTTTTTCTATAATGTGATATAATTAATTTAATATTGTCATAGTGGAGAAAATTTTAAAATGAAAAAAATTCTTGTTGCATCGACGAATCCAAGCGTAATACAAACCGTGAAAGCAGCCTGTAAAACGTATGCTGCATATTTTGATCCGGATTTTTACACAAATACAGACGAAGCGATTAGTTTTATTGATTATGAATTACCGGAAATTAAAGTTTTGGACTTTACTTCTCCGGACATTGACAGCAACAGAATTTTAGCTGCAATTAATGCTGATCCATGGCTACACAACGGTGGTATTATTGCTGTTGTAAACAAACCGGCACAAGTTCAAGAAATTGAAGAAAAAAAAGATCCTAACATTCTCATCGTACAAACACTTTACACATTTAAGGAAAATTTTGCCAGACTATTGCGCATTTTATGGAGCAACCAACAATTCTTATTTAATCGTGGAATGCAAGAACGCATTGGAGGACGTGAAACAGGTTCTTTTATTTGTGGTAATGACCCTATGGATATTCGTTTATATACAAATTTTTTAGTAAACTATCTTTACTGTTCAAATCGTATTAGCGATGATGACAGATATACTTTACAAACTACCCTGATGGAACTTTTAACTAATGCTTTGGAACATGGAAACTGCAAAATTACATATGAAGAAAAAACAAAATGGCTAGAAACTAACGGTAACATTTTGGAACTCATTGCATCAAAACAAAAAGATCCTGAAATTGCTGCAAAAAAAATACGTATCTCCTATGTCATCGGTAAAAATAAATCTCGCTTTAGAATCAAAGATGAAGGAGACGGATTTGACTGGAAAAAACGTATGAATACGGATTTTAATGAAGAAACACACGGCAGAGGCATAAAACTTTCTGAAAGTTTAGTTTCTAGCATGACATACAATGATAAAGGAAATGAGGTTACTTTTGAGATTATGAATTTGCAAAATGCCGCCAACACTGTTCCCGGTATCATGGTACCTTTTGCAAATATCAAATATTCAAAAAATCAAATTGTATGTCGCCAAAACGATTCCACAAATGACTTGTTTTTTATCGTTTCAGGTAGATATGCCGTTTATACGGATAAAAAACTCGTTTCAGTTTTAACACCAAATGATATGTTCATCGGTGAAATGGCATTTTTACTAAATGACAGACGCAGTGCTACAATTCTTTCTGTTGATGAAGGCAAGCTCATTCGTATTCCTAAAGTCTCTTTTTTAAATTTGATTCGTAAAAATCCACACTATGGAATTTTCTTATCAAAACTTTTAGCACAACGCTTAGTACGACAAACACATCGTTCAGTTTCTTTACTCAATGAAGTTACAGAATTAAAAAAATCAGACTCAATTGATGACACGCTTGATATTTAGGCTAGAATATGTCTTTAAATGCTGCAGAAATTTCCCTTATCCTCACAGAACTCAATTTAAAAGATGCATTTATTCGTCAAATTATTCAAAACAGTTTTGACACAATTTGTTTTAACATTTTCAAAAATGGAATGTCAAAAAATATTTTAATTTGCTTGGCTGCCGGTTCTTGTCGAATACACGAAACTTTTTCAGAAGTGCCAAAAAATGAAAAACCTCTTCGTTTTATGCAATTTTTAAAAGCCCATATTAAAGGTTGTAGAATTAGTGAGTGTGAACAAATTGGTTTGGAACGCATTGTAAAAATTGTCTTTACTCGTGGAGATGAAAAACTATTGATGTTTATTCGCTTGTGGAGCGGTGCGGCAAATATTATTGTTACCGATGAATCTTTGAAAATTTTAGATGTGTTTTTTAGACGACCAAAACGAAACGAAATTACCGGTGGCACATTTATTTTACCTGAAATACGAGAAAGAAACGAAAATGAAAAAGCAAAATATTCTATTGTTAGAAATTTTGATGAAGTAAAAACAAAAAACGGCACATTCAATGAAAAGGTTGATAAATGGTACGCACTACACTCACAAAGTTTGTCCCTTAAAGTTTTACGCGAACAAGCCCAAAAACATTACGACACACAAAGAAGCCGTATGGAAAATGCACTATTAAAACTGGAAGAAAAACGAAATAGTTTTTTATTTGCTGAACAATGGAAACATCAAGGCGACTTAATTTTAAGTTTTGGACACTTAATTGATAACGAAAAAAAAATTTTAGAATGTACTGATTACATAACTAACTCTGTCATTCGCATTCCAATAGATCCAAAAAAAAATACACATGAAAATGCCGCTATTTTTTACGATAAATATAAAAAGGCTGTTTCTGGTTTAGAAGAGTTGGAAATTGATATTTCAAAATTAAAAAGCGAAATTTTAAATATTGATTTAATTTATGAAAAAATACAAAAAGAAGAGAATCCTCTACGCATTGAACAAATGCTTAGAAAACAAACAAAACCAAAGCAACAAATTATAAAAAAACATCCCGGTTTACAATATGAAATTTCCGGCTGGACAATATTAGTTGGCAGAACATCGACTGAAAATGATGAATTGTTACGTCATCATACAAAAGGCCTGGATATGTGGCTTCACTGCAGAGACTTTTCAGGTGCCTTTGTATTTATAAAAAACAGGCCCGGAAAAACCGTACCTTTAGATATTTTACTTGATGCCGCTAATTTAGCTGTATATTTTTCAAAAGCACGGAAAAACGGTAAAGCAAATTTATTTTATACACAAGTAAAACATTTACGTCGTGCAAAAAATGCATCCAAAGGCACAGTTCTTCCAACAAATGAAAAAAACATCTACATTTCACTTGATAAAGAACGCTTGAGAAAACTTGGTATTTAATATATAATCGCTTTATGAAAAATACTCAAAAGAAAATTAAAGAGTTTTCAATTTTTTCAGCTTATTTTCATGTAATTACAAGCCCTCTTTCTTTATGGAAACTTTTAAAATATCTAAAAACAATAATTTTCAAATTTTTTGGCATTCAATTTTTTGTTAAATTCGGCCTAAAAAAAATCCCTGTTTATAATATTGACCATGAATATGATGAATTTGTACCGTTTATGCCTGACAAAGTACAAATTTATCTTGACTTTATTGATTTTTGGATTCGTCCATTCAGTTTTTTAATTTATGTTCTTGGCTGGAAAAAAGCAAAACCGTATTGTCGTGAATTTTTAAAATTAATTAATACAACTTACAAAAGCGGTGCTGAAGTATATTTTCAATGCATGACGACAACAAATAGACCTCCTGCAGGTAAAAATAAATATTTTAAAATGATACATGCATTAGATCCACATTATTTATGCATTCCAAGTTTACACGTTGCTATCTGTGTTTTAGTAATTTATTTTTACCGTTATGTATTTGAAAAGGAAAACTTCAGCACAATTGACAAAGAACGTTTTTGGAATGAAATATTTGCTGATGGCATAGAAATCACCGAAACTGTGCTTTTTGTAAAACAACACAGTGTAAACTGCATTCCTGCTGCAGTATATATGATGCTAAGAATTTTAGACGACCGATTTTCCATGAATGACGGTGTAGATTTTATTGATGCTCTTTTTGTTAAAACACCTGAAGTATCAACTGAAAATGCTCAAACAATTCGCAATCATATTCAATTTATGTTTGAGCAATTAATTTTGGAAAGTCATCATGAGGAAGACTGGACAGTACCGATTATTAGGTGGATTAACGAGCTTAAACATTAATTTGACAGTGAACACTTTTTGTGAGCTCGTTTTGCAGATTTTATAATGGTTTTACAAATCTGCACCTTGTATTGTAAAATTAAATAAGCTTAA
>JAAYNH010000055.1 GCA_012520945.1 Treponema sp.
TGCATCTGAAAGTAAATTAATGTTATTAATTTTCCAAATGGCACCAACTTTTTTTGCTTCAACTTCTGTTTTATTTTTAATATCTATATTTAAAATAGGATTTTCTAAAGTTATATTTTCAATTTTTGTTATGGAAATAAAATTATCATTTTCAAATTCAAGGTTCATTTCAAAAAAAGTTGGTGCAATGGATTTATTAATAACAAAATTATTTTGCGAATAAAAAATTTCTTTATCATTGAAAAATATTTTTTCATTTTTTATATCTATAGTAATGTAATTATTTAATTTTAAATTTTCAAAATAATTTTCTTTATTAATAGTTAATGACAAAGCATTTTCTTTTTTTATTGCTGAATATGGTCTTGAAAAAAATATTTTTAAATTTGGTGCGTCATTTTTTTCTAAATAGTTCATTAAAGAAAAATTTAAAATAATTTTTTCATATTGAAAAATATCTATTTCATGAAAATATTTTGAAAATTTTTGAATTGTATTTTCTGATTCAATTAAAAAATCATTTTGTAATAATTCATATGGACCTACTTCAATTGAGTTGTAGGTTTGTTTAATTTCATTCTTTGCAACAAAAATTATTCTTGCATCATTATTTATTGTAAATTTACTTCGTTCCGTTTCAGTAAGCATGATTGTGATTGTTTGCCATTCAGTATTATTTATTAAAGAAAAACTATTAATTACATTTTCTTCAATTTCGTCTGCATTAATATGAGAAATTTTCCATGTGGGTATACTTTCAGAATTTTCCCAAAGTTGTTTATTATTTGCACTAATACCAAGCTGCAAAAATATATCAAAATCAATATGTTCTTCATTTAATAAATTTAAATTACGTAATGCAATGGAAAATGTTTCTGCATTTGCTAATGTTGTATTTGTTTGTGTTAAATCTATATTATATGCAAACCATTCTTTTTCTTTAGAGAAAATATAATCTGCTTTAATAGCATAACCGGAAATTTTAGTGTCTCGTACAGTATCTAATAAATAATTTTCAATTTTATTTTCTTGAAGTAGTTCAGGATAATTTGTTTTGTTTAATTTTGGAATTATATTTTCTGAAAGTTTTACTAAAGAGCTTGTTGATAAGTATGAAGTAAAGTTTTGGTCTAAATCAATTGAATAAATTTGCATTTTACCTGTTGTTTCAGCAATATTAATATTTGAAAAAAGTGTATTTTTAAACTTAAAGAAATTATTTTCAAAAAAATATTGTGTTGCAAATTCAAAATGTCCAGGTGATGTTTCTTTTGGAGTTGAAATAATTTTCTCTGGTACATAACTCCATAAAAGTGAAGAGGCAATATTAAAAAAAGATTTTTCTGAAAAATTATATTTGAATCCGGTAGCAATAGTTATTGCTCCATTTGTTACATTTTCATTTTGTTCAAGCCATGTAATTTTTATTGAATCAAAATCATTAAGCGTTGATAATAAAGTAACAAAACCGGTTTTAGAATTATAATTTGCGTTTGAAAGTATTCCGTTAATATATACTTTGACATTTGAAGCTTTAGTTCCAATATCAAAATTCTTAATTTTTGAAAATGTTCTTAAAGAAATGTTTATGTCATTTTCTTTATTATATAAATAAATTTTTGCATCAATTATCGCAAGTGGAAATCTTTTTTTACAGTCAGAATAATTTGAATTTAATAAATCAATATTATTAAATATTTTAATATATTTTTTATTTGCTGAAACTAAATTATCTTTTTGAAATAAATTTTCATTAAAAATTTGTGCAGAAAATTCTTTTATATTTTTTTTTGTTGAATTTGAAATTACTGTACAATCATCATAGTTACTTGTTCCTGCAAAGTATAAATCACAAACATAAAAAGGTGAAAAAAATGGAATGCTTTGTATGATTAATGAATCATATGCAATTTCATTATCAATAATTTTAGTAAAATAATTTTCTGCATTGTTAGTATTTATATATTTGGAAAAATCATTAATACCATTTGCTAAAAAAAAACTTTCTGTATTATCTATAAAAATTTGTGTTTCATCTTTCAAAAATTCTTTTGTAGAATCTTTAGAAAATGAAATTATAATATTTTTTTGACTTTGTTTTGCAAGAGATAAAAGATTTTGTGAAGGTTGTAAAAAATATTCACTTTCAGAAAGTTTTTTATATTTTCTGTTATTTGAATCAAAATAAATTCCTTCTTCATCTTCAATATAAATATTTAAAACATATTTTAATATTTTTTCCGGAAGGGCAAATCGCCTACCTTGTTCCCAATTATTTGAAGGAATTATTTTTTCAAAAACCTCATTATTTCCTAAAAAATGTTTTTCTTGCTGAATTAAATTATCATAACGTATGATTGAATCACTTTGCCATGACGAACCTGAAAAATTAATCATAAATCCCGGAGAGTGTGAGTTTCCTTTTGCAATTGTTTTAATTGGATATTCATCAGGAAAAATAATTCCATTATTACCAATTCGTGTATGTTTTAAATATTTTTCTCCTTGATAACCAAATGCAAAAGTGTTATCAGTAAAATAATCTGAAAAATTTGTTTCAAAAAACCATTTTTTATTTAATAAAAACCACATAGATAAATCTACTTGTTGTTCAAAAATAATATTATTTAAAGAAAATAATGTTTTGCCATTGTTTATTTTTAAAATGGTTCCACCGTGAGCTTTACTTTCCCAAAATCCTTCTGCTAAAAATTCAACATTATTGTTATCTTTTGAATATTGAAAAATTGATTTTGGTGCTTCAGGTTGTATCTGTTTTAAAATAGGAAGTGTAAAAATTATTTTTTCATTTTCTTTTGGAAATATATTTATAGAAATAAAGAATCCCAAGAAAGAAAAAATAATATTTTTAATCATCAATCTTGCTTTTTTTAATATTGAAGAAGGATTTTTTTTCTGTATATCTAAAACAGTTTTTTCAAGAGTCTGCTTTTTTTTATTATTATCAAAATCAAAAAGTTCATTATCAACTGAAAAATTATTTTCTACATTTTGAACACTAATTCCTAAAAGGCGAATACCTCTACCAATTTCATATTTTTTTTTAAAAAGTTTATTTGCTCGTTCAAATAAATCATCCGAAGAAATTATAAAAGTAGAAGAGGTTTCTTGAATATTAATAGTGGAAAAATCTTCATACCGAATTTTTAATCCAACAGTTTTTCCATTGTGTTCTTCTTTTAATAATCTAAAAAAAACTTCAGTGGAAAGTTGCATTAATGATGTTTCAATTGTATATGCATCAGTTAAATCGAATTCAAATGTTTGTTCGCTACTAATGGATTTGTGTTTAACAGGTTCGTCAAAAGATTTTATGTTTTTTCCACGCACAGCATTATAAAGAAAATTTGAAGTTGCTTGTCCGAAGATTGATGTTAATAATGCTAATGAACAGTTGTGTAAATCTTTTGTTGTTTTAATTCCTGCAGTATTTAAACGCGCTAAAGTTTTGTTACCTATTCCCCAAACGTCCTTTAGAGGAAGATTCAACATAAAATTTTCTTCATCACCATTTTTTATTATGTAAAGCCCGTTTGGTTTTAATATACCTGATGCAATTTTTGCAAGATATTTATTTTGTGCAATGCCAATAGAAATTGTAAGACCTGTTTTTTCGAAAATTTCAGATTTGATTTTTTTTGCAACATCTTCAGCTTTTCCAAAAAGACGTTCAGTACCAGTCATGTCTATAAAAGCCTCATCAATTGACATTTGTTGAAAATCAGGAGAAAAATTTTTTAATATTGACATGACCTCATGTGATTTTTCTTGATAACGTTTCATTCTACCACGCAAAAAAATTCCTTCAGGACAAAGCTGAAAAGCTTTAACTGTTGGCATTGCAGAATGTACGCCAAATTTTCTTGCTTCATATGAACAAGTTGAAACTACACTACGTCTGTCATTTGGCAATCCGCCTACAATAACGGGTTTTCCTTTATATTTAGGATTGTCAATTTGCTCAACTGAAGCAAAAAATGCATCTATGTCAATATGAAAAAAAATGTTTTCATTCATTTTTTGAACTCTTGATTTAGATTAACTAAATAATATTCTTCAAAAATTACATTGTTAGAATTTTTCAAGAAAGCTTTTACTTGTAATGAACAAATGTTCTTTGTTTCTGTTCTAAATTTTAATGTAAGTGGATTAGGTGGAGTTTCATCTAAATTAAAAATTGCTACGTTTGGTTTTGAAAAAATATCGTATGGAAAATTTGATTCATAAATAGGCAAAATATCGTTTGAATTAATTTCTATGTTGTATCTTATAACAACTTTATTTGTATTTGTATTAAATGTACAAATATATTCAGTTAATGAAGAAATATTATTTTTTTCAATTTTTATGTTCAAGCTTTGTGTGTCTGTTTTTATTATTTGAGTTTTAAAATCATTTGTTGTTTTGTCTTTAGTTTTTGCATTAAAAATAAAAATTGAAAAAAGTAAAATAATAAAAATTGAAAAAGGTATAATTATTAATTTTAAAACGGATTTAAATGTTGTAGTATAATGTCTTCCAAATGTGTTTCTTCTAACACGTATACGAATAAAAATAAATTGGAATGATATTATTAATATTGAAAGAAATGCATTAATCGAAAATTTTGCATCAATTAAATTTGTGATTGCATCTCTGTTACAGTTAAGAATTAAAGAAATTCCAAAAGGGACAAATGGAAAAAGCATAATAAAAAAAGTGAATACCAAAGGTAAAGTTTTTTTTATTGAACGTGAAGAATAAATAATAATATACTCAACTGCAAAAAGAGGCATTAGTGAAAAATCGATAAATGAAAAAATAAAAAAATTAAGCATTGCAACTATTGTATGTAAAAATTCATATACATATGTTGTGCTTGGAAAAGTAAAGATGTATTGAATATTTGCAAAAGTATAAAATAAAGAAAGTGAAACTAATATAAAAAAAACAAAAGATGTAATTGGAAAGTTTTGCCAGTTATAAATTAAACTTGTACAAATTTTTTTTGATAAATAAAAACATAATATGTTTAATGCAAAAAGAATAAATGGTAAAAACCATGTTTGAAGTAATGTTGATTTGTATAAAAAATTAGTTTTATTAAAAAAAGAAAACATTGCAATGAATAAAAGAAAAAATCCGGAGATAATTACGAAAATATAAATTTGAATTTTTTCAGTTAATATGATTGTTTTATTAAAAAAATTAATAACACTGTATTGTTTGTCCAATGTAATGTCGTGTTTTTCAATTTCAAAATCTTGAATATAATTTTTTATTAAGGTAAAAACATTTTCAGTTTGTATATGATTTTTTAATCCGAGTGCAAAACTTGGAATATCATTTTCCAGTAAAAAACTTAATTGAGAATTTACATTAACCGCGTCTAATCTGTAAAGTGAAAAATACGGCATTTCAATAAAATATGGTAAATATAGAGAATTAAATTTTTCTGTAATTTTTGTTAAAATTTGATACGGTGTTACATTTTTTTTCCCACCTGTTGTTAAGGGTGTAATCATTGAAAGATTTTTTTCAGAAAAATTTTTTACATCCAGAACAATTCCAAATAAATTTTCATATTGGGAATTTGCGTTCAAAAAAGTTTTAATTCCTGCGTTATCGTATGTAGGATTTTTTAAGAGAGATTCATCATTTGCAGAACACAAAATTATAATTGGGATAGGGAAGTTTTGTTTTTTTATATTTTTAATAAACTGCGACAGGATTGGAAAAATTTTTATACATTCTTTTTGTTTTATTGTGATTAAAATAGAGTTATGGTTTTCAGAGATTTTATCTTTATTTAGTTCTATTATAATATTATAAGGAAAATCGAATGATTGAGAATTTTCTAGAGCTTGTTTTTCCGGCATTAATTTTTCAGCATTGAAAGCTTCAAAAAGCTCATTGGATATTTCTGCAGAATTTGCAAAACATGTAAAAAAAGAGGTTATTAATAGAAGAAACATGCACAAAAAACTCAAATTCTGTTTCATAACATATACCTTAAACTAAATTTAGTAAAAAATTCAATAGACTTTTATAAATATGTTGTGTATAATTATATAAGAGTAGGAGTTTTTTGACTATATGTGTGCGTCTGGAAGAAAATTAGTTTTAGATTTACCGCTAAAGGTGATCCTTACAGAACAAGGTGCGTCTCATTTTATAAGCCAAAAGAAAAAGTTGTTACGGTTTCGTTTGGCAGATAATGTTGAAGAATATGGCGTTCAATTTCAAAGCTTTACTCCGTGTTCTTTGCAAAAAATGCTTCTTGCAGATTATGTTTCAAAAATAGAAATTTCAATGCCTGAGTTTGTATCTTCGCGTCAAGAAATCATGGATTTATCAAAACTTATTGTTTTTTCTGTCTTATATAAACAATTTGACAGGCAAATTTTAAATAATGTTTTGGAAACTGATTGTGTTCGCCGTTATAATAGGCAGCATCCTTCTGAACTTTTAGATCAAAAGACTCAAATGCGTGATTCTGATTTGCGTTCATTTTTTTCCGGTAAAGATGAGACTATTGAAGCGGCACGTAAAAAAATTCTTGAACCTATTTGGGCAACAATCGTAAATAATGCAGAGCTAAATCCTAAAGAAAAAAACATACAGTTGTTAATGGCTGAAAAATACTTAAATCGTTTGAGTTTATTTAATTGGTATATTATTATCAAGTTTTTTAAAACAGACGGCTTTCCGGAAATTTTAAGAGCTATTCGTTCAACGCATTCTGAATATATGGAAAGAAGTAAAGTTGCAGAATATATTTCATTAATGGTAATGGAACTTGCCTTAAATAGCGAAAATGCAAATATGCGCAAAGAAGCGGCTATTATGTATCGTGGTTTGCAAGATAATGAAAAGCTGGTTTTTGATCCTGAAATTCGCAAAAAAATTATCCAAGAACTTACACGTAAAAATGAATTGGTTTTTATTTCATGGAAACTTGGTGGCGGTTCAGCATCAATCGGAAAGCAGGGAAGAATTCAAATTACACTTTATAATAAGAATGATGAATTTCAAGAAGTAAAAGAAAATATTGAAACAAAAAAATCTGCTAATGTTAATAAAAAATCATTGATTGATTTTTATAGAGAACTTCCTGACGGTCAAGAAGGAACTGATTTAGGACTTTATTATTTGTCATATTTAGATGAGGCATGCAAAAAAGTGAATGTCAAATTTGAATCTTTAGTTAATCAATATTCTTCAAGTGATTTAACTGTTATTAATTTGATTTTTAATTTTTAAGAGTTTATGAAAAAAATATTTATATCTTTTTTTATATTATCAATTTTTACATATTTATTATTATCATGTAGTGATACAACACCTTCAATTATTACTGTTCATCCTGCATTAATTTATGAATATTCTGCAATAAACTCAAAGCCGGTTGAACGTCTTTCCGTTTTTGTACAACCGAATACAGAAGTTGAAAGATTTTTGAAAATGGAAATAGAAAATTTAAATACCGGTTTTACATGGACAATTTATGAACCGGATATAATTGAAAGCGGAACACGAAGCTTTGTTGGTAGTCCTGTTTTAATGCCATATGAAAAACAAGAATTCCCTTTTGGTGAATATAAACTAACATATACGGATGTTGCATCGCGTTCGGTAGTGAAAAAATTTATTTTAAAAAAACCTGCGAGCTTTGAAAAAAATCCAATTCATAAACTTGCATATAAAGATATTGACTCAAAAAAAGTTGCAAAGGATTTTATTTTTGACAGAGTGGTTTTATATGATGAAAATGGAGAAATTATTTTTTACGGTGGACAAAAAAGAGAGTTTTTAATAATTGAAGAGGTAAGAAAATATTATCCTGAAGCAAGAGTTATGCGAAAATATAGAATGGTTAATGATAATTCTTGTGGTATTTTACTTGCACCCATTTATTTACCTGAATATATTAATAAAGATGAAGAAATAGAAGAGGACTAAAAAATTTAATATGGATAATCCTTATTTACGAACAATAAAAACTTTTGTATTACGTGCCGGAAGAATGACTGAGGCACAACGTAAAGCTTATGAAAATCTTTCATGTCATTGGTGCATACCTTATACAGGAACAACATTAAATTATATTGATGTGTTTAATAATTTAAATCCTGTAATAATTGAAATTGGATTTGGTATGGGGAAAGCAACTTCTGTCATTGCTCAAAATAATCCTGAAATAAATTATCTGGGAATGGAAGTGCATCGTCCTGGAGTAGGAAAGCTATTGAGTGTAATTGAAGAAAAAAAATTGAACAATCTTTATATCATTGAACATGATGCAGTTGAAGTTTTGCAAACTATGATTCCTGATAATTCTGTTCATGCTTTTCATATTTTTTTTCCGGATCCATGGCAAAAGAAAAAACATCATAAGCGAAGACTTGTTCAAAGACCGTTGACAGATTTGCTTGCAACAAAGTTAGAAAGTGGCGGATATTTGTATATGGTAACCGATTGGGAACCGTATGCAGAATTTGCACTGGAAGAATTGAACCAAACAAAAATGTTAAAAAATAAATATGACGGTTATGCTCCTCATCAAGAATGGCGACCTGAAACTAAATTTGAAAATAAAGGTTTAAATGCTAAACGTAATATTTATGAATTATTTTTTGATAAGGTTTGCGAATAATGAATTTATTCAATACAAATGAAAATCAAAAAAATAATCGCGTTAAAGAACTTGAAAAATTAATTTTGTATCATCAAAAAAAATATTATTCTAATGAAGCGGAAATTTCAGATGAAGAATTTGATTTGCTTTGGGACGAATTAAAATTACTGGATAGTGAAAATGATATATTAAAAAAAATCGGCTCCGATTTGATTGATGATAAAAATTATGAATCGATTGTTGATATAATAGATGATAATGAAAAAAGCTCAAGCGGAACTTTTGAAAAAGCTAAACATTTAATTCCAATGGGAAGTCAAGAAAAAGCGGCAAATCCTGAAAGTTTTAAAGCATGGGCTGAAAAAATGAACTTTGATGAATTTCTTGTGGAATATAAACTTGATGGTGCAAGTCTTGAAATGCAATATGAAAATGGCTTTTTCAAAAAAGCAGTTACTCGCGGTGATGGTATCATTGGTGATGATATTACAAATAATGCTTTAAAAATGGCAGGACTTGTAAAAGAACTTGATGACAAAACATTAACCGGTGGCATTCGTGGTGAAGTGGTTATGTTTCGTGATGTTCATAAAAAACTTTATTCGGATAAAGCAAATTGCAGAAATGCTGCAAACGGTTTGATGAAACGCAAAGATGGTGAAGGTTGTGAAAATCTAAATATTATTTGTTATGATGCTCGCTTTGTTGATGCAAACGGAAGTCCGTCAAAAGAGCAACCTTTTGACTCGGAAAGAGAAAAAATTTTTTGGCTTAAAAAAAATGGATTTACTACTGTCCCCATATGTTTTTGTAAAGGTGTTGATGCTGTAATTAATTATCGTGCAAAAATAATGGAGATGCGTCCAAGTTTAGAATATAATATTGACGGTCTTGTGATTAAAGGTGATGAAATAGATTTTGAAGATGCAGACAGAAACCGACCGGAAAAGCAAATTGCATTTAAGTTTAGTTTGGAAGAAGCAGTTTCAATTTTACGTGAAGTTGAGTGGAGTGAGTCCGGTGCAACATATACACCGGTTGCAATTTTTGACACAGTAGAACTTGCCGGCACAAAAGTAAAACGAGCTAGTTTGTCAAATCCGGATATTATTCGTGAGCTTGGAATAAAAATTGGTAGTCATATTGTTGTTACAAAGCGTGGAGAAATAATTCCTAAAATTGAATATGTGTTGCCATCAAAAAATTCTGAGGAAGAAAAATCGTATAGTGAAATTGAGTTTCCAAAAATTTGTAGTACTTGTAAAACAAAATTGCTTGATGAGGGGACACGTCTATATTGTCCAAATCCAAAATGTCCTAAAAAAGTTTTGCATAGATTAAAAAAATGGATTAGCGTTTTAGACATTCGTGATTTGGGTGAAATAATGATAACAAAACTTTTTGAAAGTGGTACAGTAAAAAACATAGCAAATTTATATGAGTTGACAGAAGAAACTTTGACACCGTTTTTTTTGAATGAAGAAAGTATAAACAGAGAAAAAAAATCTTTAGGTGCGACAAAAGTTGTACAAGCAATCCAAGCTAAACGAAAAATTTCTTTAGCTAAGTTTGTAGCAGGTTTGAACATTGAAGGGATAGGTGAAACATTAATGGAAAAACTCATTGATGGTGGCTTTGATGTTTTGGAAAAAATTACAAGTGCCGGTGTTGAAGATATTTCTAAAGTAAATTTTTTTGGTGAAATTACAGCACAGTCTTTGCTCAATGGTTTAAAAGAATGTAGTAATGAAATTGAATTGTTAAAAGAGTATGTTGAAATTGAAAAGCCACAAAAAGAAGGTAAACTTTCCAATCTAACATTTTGTTTTACAGGTGAGCTTTTTACAATGAAGAGAAGTGTTGCAGAAAATCTTGTAAAAGAAAACGGTGGAACTGTAAAAAATTCTGTGGTAAAAGGTTTGTCATATCTTGTTACAAATGATAAAAAATCAGGTTCATCAAAAAACAAAAAAGCAGTTGAGTTGAATATTCCTGTTATTGATGAACAAGAGTTTTTAAAAATGCTGAATTAATTTTATTCAAGTTTGTTTTTTGTTGACAAAATCATATCTGTTAAAACTATTTGTGGGCTTTCAACGCCATTGAAAACATTGCGTGTTATTTGGAATACTGCATCTATTTTATCGCCTACAGAAAAATCTTTATTTAGCCTTTCTGCAGCATTCCAGAAAAGTGCAGGCCATTTGTGTTTGCCACAATCCAATGTTAGTTTCAAATGTTTGCTTTCAATTTTACCTATTATGTCTGCAGTTAATATTTTAGTGTTGCGCATAAAAAAAATAAGTTGTTCATTTTTTTCTCCGTACGGTTCAAATTTATCAATGAGATTTAATAAATCTGCAGTCATATATTTATGTGGAAGTTCAGCATCAATTTCAATGGAGTCTTCAATTTCTGAATCCGGAAATTCAATTTGCTTGCCTAATGTTTCAAGACGTTTTGTAAAAGCGGGTAATTTTTCTATGGTAAAACTAAAACCTGCCGCTGCATTGTGTCCGCCATAATTGATAAACAAATCGGACATTTGATCAAGTAAGGCTGTTACGTCATATCCACGAAATGAGCGAATGGAACCAATGGCAATCTCTGAATTTAAAAATGTAATTACTATTGCAGGTACTTTAAAATATTGTGCTAACTGGCTAGCAATAATTCCCGTTACTCCTTTGTTGATTCGCTCATCAGCAACGATAACCATTTTATTATCATATCGGGACAGACTTTCATAGGCGGCACGTTCACTATAATTCCATGCATCTATTCCAAGTTGCTTTCTGTCTTTGTTCATTTGAATAATAGTTGCCGCCAATGAATCGCGCTTTGACGGATCTTTTTCTAAAAGCAAATTTGCCGCAATTTGTGCATTGCCTAATCGTCCGGCCGCATTTAAAACAGGAATTACATTCCATGATAAATCTGTTGATGAAAGTCGTTTACCTAAAATATTTAATCTGGCAAATAATTCTTTTAATCCGTTTCGTAAAAGTCCGGAATTAAATGCTTGTAAACCTTGACGTACAAATATACGGTTTTCATTTTCGAGTGGCATGATGTCGGCAAGTGTGGCTAAACATACGAGTTGTAAATCCGCTTGTTCTTTTTCTTTTTGAGTTTTATCTGTAGAAAGTTGTTGTACATATGTAATAAAAATATTAAAAAAGCCGTCAAGTTCACTTGTAGGTTCGTCATTATAACGAGCTGTTTTTGAAATATCCTTTAGTCTGAGCAAACTAAAATTTGCAACAGCAGGAATTACTTTTGAAATTTCAGGACGCAAATCCATCATATTAAATTCTATGCTTGAGCCGAAAATTATTTGTAGTTGTTTTTTTTGTAATGGTGCGTCCCAAACAAAAATTTGTTGACCTTGCAAAAAAGGCAGAAGTCTTGTTTGCGAAATTGAAATTTCGTTTGGAATTACGGATTCTGCTATGCGACTTTTTTCTGCCATATTTCTAAGTTTTATCGCTTCAATAACATATGCTTCGTTGAGTGGACGTACATTAACCAAGCATATATCTTGTTTGTAAAGATTACTTTGACTGAATCGTAAAGCACATATTAGTTTATATGTAACGGCACAACCTGAAATATTTTGAAAAGGATAACCTGAGTCTTCAATTTTTGGGTTGATAATTACAGCGGCATCAGGTAAAACTTCAGGAGGATTATGATGGTCAACAACAATCGTGTCAATGCCAAGTTCATTTGCATAAGCAATTTCTTCATTATTTGAGATGCCGCAATCCACTGTAATAATTAATGTGCCGTATGCGGCGGCAAAGTCGTCAATAGCTTTAATGCTTAATCCGTATGCATCATCACCAGTTGGAAGACGCCAAACAACATCAATACCTAATTCACATAAATATTCATATAAAAGAGCAGTGCTTGTTACACCGTCAACGTCTTTATCTCCAAAAATTAAAACTTTTTCACCTTCGTCTTTAGCATCTAAAATGCGGTCAACGGCGTCTTCCATCTCATTAAATAAAAATGGATTGTGCAAAAAACGCGTGTCATCTTCCAGAAAAAAAAGAACATCGTTTCCTGTGGTGATATTTCTTCTGGTTAAGATTGAAGCAGTTAAAAAGTCACAACCAAATCTGTCATGTAATTCTTTTACAACTTCTTTAGAGATGTTTTTTTTGTTCCATTTACTCATTTTTGTATATTTATATCCTTTGAAAATTTATATATATATAATTTTAGCGCAATGTTTTTAAAATAAGTGGAGTAGTTTGTACTTTTTCAAAAGTAATTTTTATTGCATTTTCTAAAATAGGCAAACTTGAATCAAAACATTTTTCATCTTTTCCAAATACTTCCATAAGAACATCACCGGCTTTTACTTTGTCACCTTCTATAAAATGCAAAATTATTCCCGCATCAGCAAATACATCATCATCCGTTTTGCTGCGACCCACACCCAAAGAAACGCTTGCAAGTCCTGTTTTGTATGCATCTAAAGATAAATATCCGTTTTCTTTTGCAATAATTTTTCTCATGTACACACTTCGTCTTTTACCCACGTCTGCCATTAATTTTTTTGTATCTCCACCTTGCAATTCAACATTTTTTAAAAATAATTCCAATGCTTTTCCATTTGTAATTTGTTTCTTGCAAAGCTCAACTCCATCTTCAAACGATTTTGCAAGACCCACATGAGTTAGCATTTCCGCTCCTAATGCAAAAGTTACGTCCATCACATCTTTAGGACCATTACCTTGTAAACATTCTATCGTTTCTTCAATTTCTAAAAAGTTACCGATTTTTCGACCAAGAGGTGTATTCATATTTGTTAAAATGGCACTTGCTTTTTTGTCCATTGTATGTGCGGTTTTTACAAGTGAATTTGCTAAGTTTTCTGCAGCTTCCGGAGTTTTCATAAAAGCACCGGAACCGAATTTTACATCAAAAACTAAACAATCAGAACCTTCGGCAACTTTTTTAGATAAAATGCTTGCTGTAATTAAAGGAATGGATTCAACGGTTCCGGTCACATCACGTAAAGCATACAAAAGTCTGTCTGCAGGGACAATTTCTTTAGTTTGTCCTGTCATGGCAAAACCGCATTGTGCTAAAACATAGCGAAATTCATCGCTATTTAAGCGCGATCTGTATCCTGTAATTGAATCAAGTTTATCTAAAGTGCCACCTGTGTGTCCAAGTGCACGCCCGCTCATCATAGGAACTTTTGCTCCACAAGCTGCAACAATCGGAGCTAAAGGTAAAGATATTTTATCTCCCACACCACCGGTGGAATGTTTATCAACAAAAGAACCTTTGAGTGTGTCAGTATTTTTTAAATCAATTACATCGCCGGAATGCAACATGGAATTAGTGAGATTTGCAGTTTCCTGAAATGTCATTCCATTAAAATAAACTGCCATGAGCCACGCAGAGATTTGATAATCAGGAATGTTTCCGTTACAATAATTATCAATTAAAAAAGCAATTTCTTCTTTTGTAAGTTCTTCGCCTTGAGGATTTAAAATATTTCCGCGTTTTTTTGTGATAATATCAACAACTCTCATTTTTCCTCCATATATACGTATTATTTTGAAAAATATCGCACTTGCAATAAATTTAATTATATCATAAATTTATTATTATTGCATTAAACGGGAAGTTTTTTTTTGTGTAACAAGTTTTTTGTGTAACA